>NZ_JBNPOK010000015.1:0-53426 GCF_050315135.1 Collinsella sp. SGI.033 | reverse complement strand
GTAGGAACGTCCCTAACTGCCAGCTCGGGAACGACAAAACGCTAGTTCACCTCGACGGGTTTGGCGCTGGGATAGCGGTCCTCAAAGTCCAAGCGATACTTGTTGCTGCTGGTTCCCGGCTCGTTGTCGCGTGCCAGCGGCGCCACGATTTCGTCCTTATGGTCCGAGGGCTTTGCGTACTTTAGACTGATCTCCCAGGCATCGCAGATCGCGTCGATGCGGTGATCCAGGTCGTCATACAGGGCAATGATGTCTTTCCAGGAGTGGTAGTTCTTGGAGCTCATGGGGACGTCCAGGTCCTCGACGGTATCGTAATACTGCTCGATGGTCTCCTCCGTGCGCTCGGCGACGTCGGCGAGATTTTGACGGGTGGTGCGATCTTCTTCCAGATAGCTACCATTGAAGTCCTGCGCGCAGGCGCGGACCTGGCTATCGAGGTCCTCGAGCAGGTCGTAGTATTCGCTCAGGCGACGGTAGAGGTTCTGCTCGGAGAGGGTTGCTTCGCCGCCAGCCTCGTCCTCGTCGTCATCGTCATCGTCGTAAAGGCTATTGGGGTCGCCGAGAGGTTTGAGGTCATCATCGTCAACATCGTGGTGCAGCTTGGTAACCTCGGCAGTCGTCTGCGTGGCAGAGTTGTCGAACGGTTTGATCACAAAGAAGATGACCAGGGCGATGATGATTGCCACCAGCGCAACGATAACGGCGACAAGCGCCCCGGTGCCGCTCTTTTTGGGAGCGGGGGTCTGTGGCGAAGCAGGCGCGTATGCGGGAGCCGGCTGCTGTTGGGGCGAGCCACTCGCGACGGGTATGCACTGCGTGGTCTCGACGGCCGCGGGGCTTGCGGCGGGGTCGGGGCGATAAGCGAGGGGATCGTCCGCCTTGGCTTGCGGCGTATCAAGGGGCCCGGTCTGCTCAAAAGCGGGCTGGCTATCGCTCGCGGCTATTTGCTCAACGGGTGCACCGCACGAGGTGCAGAACTTGGCATTATCTGCAAGAAGCTTGCCGCACGAGGCGCAATACCGAGACATTGCCACTCCTTTCGCCACATTTCAATGCCATACGACGATTATACCAAGCATCCAAAATTCCCCATCATAAGTTGCGGTGAAATAGGGACTGTTTGGCGGTCTTAGAGCTTCAGTCAGTCCCTATTTCACCGCAACTTTGGAAAGGCACCTTTAGTCATTGGGGACGTTCTTAAACGACCAGTCAATTAAGAACGTCCCCAATGACTAGGTTGGATTTGGGGTGCGCCTGCCCCTGGGGTATCATGATTTGGTTGATATATCTGCATTTACGCGCCTTGTAGGAAGGGACTGCGCCCATGGCTTTTGAGCCCGCTCAACATAGCTTTATCACGCTCGAGGGCGTCGATGGTGCCGGTAAGTCCACGCAGGCGCGCCTGCTGGCCCGTGCGCTCGAGCTCGCTGGCTACCAGGTCGTGACCCTGCGTGAGCCGGGTGGTACCGCCATTAGTGAAAAGATCCGTGCCCTGCTGCTCGACCCCGCCAATACGGCGATGGGGGATACCTGCGAGCTGCTGCTCTACGAGGCCGCACGCGCCCAGCTGGTGCACGAGGTCATAGCTCCCGCCCTTGCGGCCGGCAAGGTGGTCCTGTGTGACCGCTTCTATGATTCCACGACCTGCTACCAGGCGTTTGCCGACGGCCTCGATCGCCAGATGGTACGCGACGCCAACAACCTTGCTGTCACGGGGACGCACCCGGCGCTCACGCTCGTCTATCACATCACGCCCGAGCAGGCGGCGCTGCGCATGTCCGCCCGTGGTGCGGTCGACCGCATGGAGGCCAAGGGCATGGCGTTCCAGGAGCGCGTTTACCAGGGATTTAGTGCCATTGCCTCCGAGGAGCCAGATCGCGTGAAGCTCATCGACGCCACCGCTTCCATCGAGGACGTCTTCGCGCAGACGGTCGAGCGGGTTCGCGCGTACGGTCTCGACATTTCCCAGGACGCCGTCACCGCCACGCTTGCCCAGGAGGCCGAGTAACATGGCCCCCGCTCAGGCAAGCCTGCTGGCCAAGCTCGACACCCAAGAGCGCGTACGCGATTTTTTGACCAACGCCGTCGCCAGCGGCCGCGCATCGCACGCCTACCTGTTTTTGGGCGCTCCCGGTGCCGGCAAGCTCGATGCCGCCTGGGCGCTCGCCCAAGCCTTCCTGTGCGAGCAGGACGGCTGCGGCTCATGCGATAGCTGCGTGCGTGTCGCCCGCCATACGCACCCCGACGTGCACTATTACACGCCCGAGAGCGCCACGGGCTACCTCATCGCCCAGACCCGCGAGCTGCTCGACGACGTGCCGCTGGCGCCCATCCGTGCCAAGGCCAAGGTCTACATCATCGACCGTGCCGAGCAGCTGCGCGCCAACACCGCCAACGCACTGCTCAAGACGCTCGAGGAGCCGCCCGAGGGCGTTATGTTTATCTTGCTGGGCACCTCGGCAGACGTGATGTTGCCCACCATCGTGAGCCGCTGCCAGTGCGTGCCGTTTCGGCTGGTGTCGCCCGCCGTGGCCACGAAGGCCGTGAGCCGCGCGACGGGCCAGGATCTCGCACGCTGTCGCATGGCGGTCGCCGTGGCGGGGAGCCCCACGCGCGGCATCGAGTTCCTTAAGAGCGCCGAGCGCCAGGATGCTCGCCGCCAGATGATCCGCGCCATCGATTCGCTCATCGCTGCCGACGAGGCCGATGTACTCAGCCGCGCCAAGTCGCTCATCGTCGCCGTTAAGGCTCCGCTCGCCGAGGTCAAGTCCACGCAGGAAAAGGTGCTCGAGCAAAACGCCGATTATCTGTCGCGTGGAGCATTGAAGCAGCTTGAGGACCGCAACAAGCGCGAACTCAATGCGCGCGAGCGTTCGGGTATCATGGAAGCGCTGGCGAGCGCGCGGACGCTCATGCGCGACGTGCTGCTGACGCTTCAGGATGAGGCGGCAGACATTGTGAACGAGGACGTGCGCGACACGATCGGGCGGCTTGCCGCCGCGACGAATGTTGCGGGTGCCACCCGGGCGCTCGAGGCGGTCGCGACCGCCGAGCGCAACATTGCCAGAAACGTTACTCCCCAGCTGGTCATCGAGGTCATGCTGTTCGATATTAGGAAGGCACTGAAATGCCGTTAGTCGTACCCGTTAAGTTTACCTACGCCTCGCGCGACCTGTGGTTTGACCCGCAGGATCTGGATATCCTCGAGGCCGATTATGCCATTTGCTCCACCGAGCGCGGAACCGAGATCGGCCTGGTCACGGCCGATCCCTTTGAGGTGCCGCAAGACGAGATCGGTCAGCCGCTCAAGCCCGTGCTGCGTGTGGCGAGCGATATCGACCTGCAGCTTGCCGACGACCTGGCCATCCAGGGCGATGAGGCCATGGTCGATTTCCGCCGTCTGGTCAAAGATCTCGATCTCGAGATGAAGCCGGTGGGTGTCGAATACTTGTTTGGCGGCGAGAAAGCCGTGTTCTACTTTGCGGCCGAGGAGCGCGTCGATTTTCGTCAGCTCGTCAAGGACCTGTCCTCGACGCTGCACATTCGCGTTGACATGCGCCAGATTGGCGTGCGCGACGAGACTCGCTTGGTGGGCGGCTATGCCCAATGCGGACAGGAGCTCTGCTGCACGCGCTTTGGCGGACAGTTTGAGCCCGTCTCGATTCGCATGGCAAAAGAGCAGGACCTGCCGCTCAATTCGTCTAAGATCAGCGGCGTGTGCGGCCGCCTGATGTGCTGCCTGCGCTATGAGTTCGAGGCGTACAAGGACTTTAAGAGTCGTGCGCCCAAAAAGAAGACGCTCATCGATACGCCGCTCGGCAAGGCGCGTATCCAGGAATATGACACGCCACGTGAGCAGCTGGTGCTGCGCCTGGAGAACGGTAAAGTCTTTAAGGTCAACCTGGCCGATATGACGTGCTCGGAGGGCTGCAAAAAGAAGGCCGCCGAGCAGGGCTGCAGCTGCCGCCCCGACTGCGTGACGCGCGATGTGCTCGAGCGCATCGAGTCGCCCGAGATGCGCCTGGCGCTCATGGAGCTCGATCGCGAGAACGGCGTCGACGTGGGCGATGGCCTGTCGAGTGCCGACCGTCTGGCCGGCACGTCGATGCCCAAGCGCCGTCGTCGCGATGCCGAATCCGATGCTTGTGCCGGTCAGGCCCAGGGCGAGGGTCGTGGCCGCGGAAAGGGCCGCGGCAAGGCCGAGGCTTCCGAGGCCGAGGAGGCGGCCGGCGGCCGTCGTCGCCGCAAGCGCGCGGCGTCCGTCGACAACGGCGAGACCGCGGGCAAGAACGCCTCTCGCGAGCGCGAGGCTCAGCAGCCCCAGCAGCAAAACCGCGGCGGCGGCATGAACCCCACGCGCCGTCGTCGCCGCCACCTGTCGAGCGAGGAGCGCGAGGACGCCTTCCGCGCCGCAGCCGCTCGCGAGGCCGGTGCCGCTCCCAAGGGTGCCTCGGCCTCCGACGCGCCTGCCGACAAGGCTGGCAGGCCACGTGGCGAGGAGGAGCGTGCGCCGCGTCCGCGCCGTCGCCATTCCTCGGGCACGCAGCAGAAACCCTCGGTTCCTTCTGTGGCCGATCAGGTTTCGGATGGTGAAGTCAAGGTCACGCGCCGTCGCCCCGGCGATGGCGGAGGAGCTGCCGCCAAGGCTTCGCGCGGCGGTGCTCGCGACGAGCGCGAGCCGCGTGAGGATCGCAGTGGCGAGGGTTCGGCCGACCAGAGTCAGAAGCGCCGTCGCCGTCGCCGTTCCCGCAAGCCGCGCCAGGATGGTGGCGAAGGCTCGACCCACACCTCGTCCGCACCGCAACCGCCTGCCGGCGAATAGCGCCCTCAAGCGGATTCGACTTGTCTGACCCCAAGTGCAACGGGGTATCATGGCACTGAATCGACAACCCTCCCTTCGCCCAAGCGTAGGGAGGGTTTTGTCATAAATAACTGTCTGAATGGTTTGAGCCGCTTACGGAGTGCCGGCATCTTGCCGTTTGCGGATGAATTGCTACCGTTTGCCGAGCGCGCGGCGCATGAGGCACTCGAGGTTCTTTCGCCCACGCGATGCGCCGGTTGCGAGTGTGCCGGTGCGCTTATTTGTCAGGAGTGCCTGGCGTCGCTCACGCTTGTCGATCCGCGCCACAGCTGCACGAGGTGCGGCGCTCCGTTTGGAGGCCTGCTGTGTACCGAGTGCTCGGTCGAGGGTGCGTCTTCGACGGTGGCTAAGGCCCTCGATCGCTGCCTGGTGTGCGCTGTCTATGCACATCCGTTGCCGCGCATCATCAAGGCATACAAGGATGCGGGCGAGCGCCGTCTGGCACCGTATCTGGCAGAGCTGCTCTACGACACCGCCTTGCATGCCCAGGTAGCAGCCCCCGACCGTTACGGCGGCGTGCTGTCCGGTGTCGACGCGGTGGTATTTGTGCCCGCGACTGCGGCGGCGTTTCGGCGGCGTGGTTTTGATCACATGGAAGCAATCGCGCGCTCGTTTTGCGATCTTTCGGGCGTGCCATTGTTGGACGCCTTGGTCAAATACGGTCATGGCGACCAGCGCGAACTCGGTCGCGCCGAGCGCCGGGAACATGCCCGGGACATGTACGAGACGGTCGAGGATGTACGTGGCTGCCGTCTGCTGCTCATCGACGATGTCATTACCACGGGCGCGACAATGGCAGCGGCCTCGGCGGAGCTTAAGCGCGCCGGCGCCAAAGCCGTCGATGGCCTCGCTATCGCACGCGTTTGGTAGGGGTGATTCGTGTGGCGGTAACAATCAGGCAGTGTGACAAACCGACAAAAGAGCAGCTAGCGGCTTCCGTGATCCTGACGGGCGCCTCGGCGTTGCGTATGATTCGAGCCGAGCGCCGGCAGATGGGCTACATCGGCTGGAAGGACCTTGAGCCCGAGGAGGAGCGCCGCGTGCTGTGTACGTCATCGCCTTCGACCGAGGATATCTATCTTCCCGACCTGGTGCGAATTGGAGCCAAAAGCGGCGAGGTGCAAGAAGATCTGTGCTTGCTGGTGGGATCTGCGGCGCAGCGCCGCCGCATGCCTGGCGTGGGCTGGTCCGTGTGCTCCGGGTTGCCTGTCGGCTCGATTCTAGAGGTGGAACCGGGGGTGTACAGCCTATCTCCCGAGGCCCTTTGTGTTGCCGTCGCCCGCGAGGTCGGCTGTATCCAGGCGTTTGCCCTGGCCCAGGAACTGTGTTCCAAGATTTCACTAAGCGATCGCGGGAAGTATCTACCTCCCTATACTTCGCCTGTTGCGAATAGACTTGCAAAGGACAAGGACCAACCGGCAGACGTGGGCTACTTTGAAGTCGAGCCGGTGTTGACGCCCGATCGCCTGGCAGATTACCTTGCGGCATGCAAGGGGAGTGCGGCCAAACAACTGCTACGCCTGTGTCCCTACCTGTCAGAAAACCTGCGCTCACCCCTGGAGTGCATCATGCTTGCCATGTTTTCGCTTCCGTTTTCCTATGGCGGATTTGCCTGCGGTCCCTTTAAGACCGACTACAAGATCGAGTTCGATGACCGCGCGCAGGCAATCTCGGGGATGCCGTATGCAGTTTGCGATGCGTATCAGGAAACAGCCCGGTTTGACCTGGAATACAACGGTGAGCTTGGTCATTCCTCTCGAAGGGGACGTGTCCATGATGAAAAACGCAACACGGGCTTGATTACTATGGGAGTCGAGGTCGCGACGGTCAATAACGAGATACTTTGCGACATGGAGGCAATGGAGGCACTCGCATGGCGCATCCACCAGCGTATGCGAAAGCGGTACCGGAATCGTGTCGATGCCCGCAGGAAGAAGCAAGAGGCGTTGCTTAACACGCTGCGGGCGTGTTTTGGGCTTAAGCCGGTATAATTCGCGTCGAAAATAGGGGGTTAATCATATGCCCTGGCCAAAATATGGCAAATATGAGTACTGTCACTAAATCAGTAACAGCAAAATCAAGGAATTTAGGACTCGGCGGCGTCGTAAAGTAAAAAGATAATAAACAAATGTAGAATAACTAAGCATCAGGTTGGCGACACTGAGCGCAAAATCTGTCCGAGAGGCCAAAATTGCCTGTTACAAAATTGGTAACAGTACTCATATTTGCCATTTTTTGGCCACGGCACCCCGAGGCGGGCGCCCCGGAGCTCCCCGTAGGGGAGCTCTGGGCTTCATGGGAACACGCACGGTCCGCTCCGACCTGCGAAATCTGTACTCGCGGTGCGAATGACGACCTAACCTTAAACTTTAGCTTGAACTTAGCTATAATGCGCTACGTTCCCGCCAGGCTGTGGTTGCGGACGGGCAATGCGCCCATCCAAGTCCAAGACAGACGCGGTCAAAGGGATCCACGTAAGCGACCGCGTGCGCGCGGCGCGATCATGGCGCGTCCTAGATGTAAGCCGCACCGTCCGTTCTACTTTCTTTGGGGCAATACCGCCTCGCGGGCGAGCGGGCCAGTCGTGAAGGTGGCTGCGGCCTCCCGAGCAAACGCCCCGGTGCGCAAGTGTGGGGTCAAATACCAGGTCAGCTGGTGGGAACAACCCGATATTCCGTGCAGGGCACGGATCGTATACGACACAGAAGGCAGGGTAGCGGACATGGTGAGGGGCAGCTTGATGCATGCAGCTCGGTTGGGTGCTGGGACCGCGGCGGTCATTGCCGTTTTGGGCCTGAGTGGGTGCGCGTTCAATCCACTGTCCACGTTCACGACGCCCACGATCGACCAGATCGAGCGCGAGACCGTTACCCCCACGGTATCGGACGATGCCCTGGTCACGCCGGGAACCCTGACGGTCGCCCTCGATACTTCCGATGCCCCGCAAGCCATGCAGGATGCCGACGGAAACCTCACGGGCTATGCGGTCGATGCCGCTCGTGCCCTCGCATGCCGCATGGGTCTCAAGGTCGCCTTTGTCGATGCGCCCTCGGCCGATTCCGCGCTCAGCGATAAAAAGGCCGATATCTTCATTGGCGACGTCAGCTCTACGGACGGCGATATCAGCTCGCTTGGCACCTGTCTGTACGACGCCCCCGCCGTATTCGGCAAGAGCAGTGACGGCGAGTCGTTGAGCGTTTCCACCGAAATGCTTAACACCGCTACCCTGGGCGTTCAGACCTTTTCGGCCTCGCAGGAAGCGCTCGCCAAGCAGAGCATCACGGCCAACCAAAAGACCTTCTCCAACATCAACGAGTGCTTCGAGGCACTCGAGTCGGGCGAGGTCGATTACGTGATCTGTGATTCCACGGCCGGTGGTTACCTCGCGCGCCTGATGAGCCAGATCTCCTGTGTCGGCACGCTCGAGACGCCCTCCACGCTTGGCGTCGCAGGCCTTAGCTCTAACGATGAGCTGTGCCGTGCCGTGAGCGATGCCCTCGACGACATCACGGTCGACGGCACGCTCGAGGCGGTCCACTGCGTCTGGTACGGCCAAATGCCCTATGACCTTACCGCCAAGACTGTTTCGGGGGCCAATGTGCAGGCATCCGAATCTACGTCCAACGAGACCGAGCCCTCCGATGGCGACACCTCCGATAACAACGGCGACAGCCCGTCGTCTAGCCAGGAGGGCGCCATCACCGACGATGACATCAACAAGCTCAATAGCTAGTTATTGGTAGGGGTGGCGCCTGCCATACATTGAACAAGGCGCTTCTTCACGGTTTCAACACGCATGGCCGGGTCTCCCCCATAGGGGAGCCCGGCTTTTCAATTTTGATAAAACCAGCAGCTCAAGGGCAATTTCCAGGAGAAAAACCAACTCCGCCGACGCCCTCATATAGCGCACTTTGCCGCGGAAAAGTGCGAGACTTCGGTATGCGGTATCAAGCAGTCGTTATTCGGGCCTTTGGGAATTCGGGTGATTAAATGCACGGCAATGGGTACATAGCCAGTACAGTAAGTCCCCGAGGCAGATTGGAGCCACGTATGGATATCAAGGTTTCTGGACGCAAGACGACGGTAACCGATGCTCTGCGTGCGCATGTGGACGAGAAGATCGGCGAGGCGCTCAAGGTTTTCGATATCGAGCCCATGACAGTCGACGTCGTGCTTCGTTATGAGAAGAACCCCTCGAACCCCAACCCGGCAATCGTCGAGGTCACGGTTCGTGCCCGCGGCTCTGTGATTCGCGTCGCCGAGCACGGCGCAGATATGTATGCCGCCATCGATCTCTCCGCCGATAAGGTCACCCGCCAGCTGCGCAAGTTCAAGACCAAGGTTGTGGACAACCGCCAGGGCGGTGCCAGCGCCGCGGATGTCGCACCGGTCGAGCGCGTCGAGGATCTGGCCGACCTGCTGCTGCCCGAGGAGGACGACGACCTGCTCGTCCGCGAGAAGGTCATCGATGTCACCCCGATGACTGAGGAGCAGGCGCTGGTGCAGACCGATCTGCTCGGCCACGACTTCTACGTGTTCGAGAACGCGACGACTGGCCTCATCAATGTGGTGTATCACCGTAAGAATGGTGGATATGGCATCATCAAGCCCCGCATCGAAACACTTGACGAGTAAAATACGTTAACTTGCATGAGTTAACGGTTGGCGGCCATCCCATGCGGGTGGCCGCCTTTTTTACGTAAGGAGTCGCTTTGATGGACAAGGCCGCATCCGCCGGTCATTCGGACCGTTGCCGTATCGTCGTCGATACCTGCTGCGACTTTAACCCCGAGGTCGCCGCGAACCTCGATGTCGATATCTTGGGCTTCCCTTTCATTATCGATGGCGAGGAGCGCACGGACGACATCTGGTCGAGCATGAGCCCTAAGGAGTTCTACGACCGCATGCGCGCCGGTGCCCGCGTGTCCACCTCGGCTGTGTCGCTCGGTCGCTATATCGAGTTCTTTACCGAGTGCGCCAAAGAGGGCACGCCCACGGTTTACCTGTGCTTTACCTCGGCGCTGTCGTCGAGCTACAACTCCGCGTGCCAGGCGGCAGATGCCGTGCGCGCCGAGTATCCCAACTTTGAGCTCTACGTGGTCGACAACGCTCTGCCCTGCGCGACCGGCGAGCTCCTGGCGCTTGAGGCCGTGCGCCAGCGTTCGGCGGGACTGACTGCCAAGCAGCTGGTCGATTGGGCAAACGAGGCCAAGACCTACGTGCACGGCTACTTTACGCTCGAGAGCTTCGATGCGCTGGCTGCCGGCGGCCGCATTCCGCCCGCGGCGGCGCAGCTCACGGCAAAGCTCGACGTCAAGCCCGAGCTCTCCTACGACCTTGCCGGCTCGCTGTCGCTGATCGGCGTCAACCGCGGCCGCAAGAAGGCGCTCAAGTCCATCCTCAAGTCGTTCCGCGAGAACTACGTGCCCGATCGCACCATGCCCATCGCCATCATGACGGCCGATGCCGAAAAGGACGGTGACTGGCTCGAAGCCGCCATCCGCAAGGAGGAGGGCTGCGCCGACGTCACGATCATTCGCAGCTCCGTGGGCCCCACCATCGGCTCGCACGTGGGCCCCGGCATGGTGGCCTGCGCGTTTTGGGGCAAGAACCGCACCGACAAGGCGTCGCTTTCCGACCGCATCGCCCGCCGCGTGCGCGGCCAGTAGGCAAGCGCTGCGTCCGTAATCGCCCTCGACTCACAGCTCAAACGCTGGCAACGAGTATTCAACCTGGTAATAACACCCAAGCCAAAAGGAAAGGTTTCATGGCAAACAAGCTCTCTGTCGCATTTATCGGCACCGGAATCATGGGTGCCCCTATCGCCGGCCACATTCTGGACGCTGGCTATCCCGTCACGGTCAACAACCGCACCAAGTCCAAGGCTGCAGCGCTTGTTGAGCGCGGTGCCGTCTGGGCCGATACGCCGGCAGATGCCGCGGCGAACGCCGACGTCGTCTTTACCATGGTGGGCTATCCCTCCGAGGTCGAGGAGCTCTACCTGGCGGGCGACGGTCTGCTCGCGTGCACTAAACCCGGTGCGGTCCTGATCGACCTCACCACGAGCTCGCCCGAGCTGGCGCGCGACATTGCCGAGGCCGCCCAGGTTTCCGGCCGCATGGCGTTTGACTGCCCCGTCACCGGCGGCGAGTCGGGTGCTATCGCCGGCACGCTTACGGCTATCGTGGGCGCTACCGAGAACGACATTGCCCCGGTCCGCGATATCCTTTCCACCTTTGCGGCAACCATCTGCTGCTTCGATGGCGCCGGCAAGGGCCAGGCTGCCAAGCTCGCCAACCAGGTGTCGCTGGGCGCCTGCATGGTCGGCATGGCCGATGCGCTGGCGTTTGCCGAGCTGAGCGGCCTTGATATGGAGAAGACCCGTCAGATGATCCTGGGCGGCACCGGCAAGTCCGGTGCCATGGAGAGCCTGGCGCCCAAGGCGCTCGACGGCGACTACAAGCCCGGTTTTATGGTGGAGCACTTCATCAAGGACCTGCGCTTGGCGCTCGCCTATGCCGACGACCGCGAGCTTGCGCTGCCCGGCGCCGACGTGGCCTTTACGCTCTATGACATGCTCGACGCCATCGGTGGTGCCAAGCTGGGTACCCAGGCCATCAATGTCCTCTATAAGGAGGAGGCCGACGCCATTGCCGCCGGTCTGGACTGGTCGCAGTATCGTCCCGAGGAGCATGGTGCTCACGAGGAAGGCTGTGGTTGCGGCGAGCATGGCGACGACCACGAGTGCGGTTGTGGCCACCACCATGGCGAGGACCACGAGTGCTGCGGCGGCCACGGCCATGACGACGGCCACGAGTGCTGCTGCGGCCACCATCACGAGGAGTAGCGCCCATGAGCTGGACGTTCGTGGTGCTTGCACTAGTGCTCTTTCTCTTTGCGATCTACATTGGCTTTTTGTGCGGCCAGTGGGCGTGCGAAAAGCGCGTCGTCACCAAGCGCGACTACTGGATTGCCAACTTTGCAGGAGCGGCGGCAGTCGTCCTGCTGACCTGGGTGTTCTCGCTGTTCCCGCTGGTGCAGTTTGCGCCGATCGGCTGGCTTGGCGGCTTTATCGCCGGCCTTAAGATGAGCTTTGGCGAGTCCGTTGGTCCGTGGCGCAAGCACGATGAGGTCTTTAACGTCAACCAGGCTCATCGCGCCGCCGCCGACGCAGGAGACGCCGAGGAGCGCCGCCGCGCGCGTCGCAATGGCGCGGCTGACCGACAGCTCATCTCGGTCACCGATGACAGCAAGGGTGCTGGCAGGCACACTAAGAAATAGTAAGAAGAGGTAACTATGGCAGAAAACAAAGACGAACAGCTCACCGACGAGGAGCTGGCACAGCTTCAGCTGGCAGAGGAGAACGAGAACACCGTCGACCGCTTGGTCCAGGAGCTCGGCTGCCCCACGCGCCGTATCCGCCAGTTTGCCGCCCGCGTGCTGCACCTGCTTGCCGAGCGCGACCCGCAGCGCGTCGTGCCCTGCGTGCCCGCGCTGATCGAGGCGCTCGACCGGCCCGAGGCTCAGACTCGCTGGGAGGCCCTCGATGCCCTGGCGGCGCTCGCCACCACCTGCCCCGACCAGCTGGGCGATGCCTTTGAGGGCGCCGAGACCGCACTGTTTGACGAGATTTCCTCCACGCTGCGCTATGCCGCCTTCCGCCTGCTGTGCGTGTGGGGTGCCACGAGCGTCGAGCGTTCGCGCGAGGCTTGGCCCATCCTGGACGAGGCCATCCAGTGCTACCACGGTGACCTCGAGTATCGCGATATGCTCGGCTGCCTGTACGAGTTTGGCAAAGGCGAGATCGATGCCGAGATCGCCGAGAAGCTTGCGCTGCGCCTTAAGTTCGATGCCGAGAACGGCAAGGGCAGCTATCTCAAGGCCCGTTCGAGCGAGATTTGCGAAATGCTTGTTAAACGTTTTGGCCTGGATCTCTCCAAAAAGAAGAAGCGTGCTAGCGTTAAAAAATCTGACGACGCCGAAGACGAGGAGTAACAGATTATGGCGCACGATGTAGTCCTGATTCCCGGTGACGGGATCGGTCCCGAGATTACGCAGGCCATGCGCCGCGTGGTCGAGGCCGCCGGTGTCCAGATCAATTGGAACGTCCAGGAGGCCGGTGCCGGCGTCATGGACGAGTTTGGCACGCCGCTGCCCCAGCATGTGCTCGATGCCGTCGCCCAGACCAAAGTTGCCATCAAGGGCCCCATCACCACGCCGGTCGGTACGGGGTTCCGCAGCGTCAACGTTGCCCTGCGTAAGTACTTCGATCTGTACGCCTGCGTGCGCCCCTGCCTGTCGCAACCGGGCGATGGCTCGCGCTTCCGCGATGTCGACCTGGTTATCGTGCGCGAGAACACCGAGGACCTCTACGCTGGTATTGAGTTCGACGAAGGCGCTGCCGAGGTCGAGGAGCTTTCACAGCTTGTCGAGCGCTCGGGTCAGAAAACCTTCGCCGCGGATTCCGCCATCTCGATCAAGCCCATCTCCATCGCCAAGAGCCGCCGTATTGTGGAGTACGCCTTTGAGTATGCTCGCCGCTGCGGCCGCAAAAAGGTGACGGCCGTGCATAAGGCCAACATCATGAAGGCGACTGACGGCCTGTTCCTGCGCGTGGCTCGCGAGGTAGCTGCCAACTATCCCGATATCGAGTTCAACGACAAGATCGTCGACGCCACCTGCATGGGTCTGGTTCAGAACCCCAACGACTTCGATGTTCTGGTCCTGCCCAATTTGTATGGCGATATCGTCAGCGACTTGTGCGCCGGTCTTGTAGGCGGCCTTGGCATGGCCCCCGGCTCCAATATCGGAGCCGACTGTGCCATCTTTGAGGCCACGCATGGCTCCGCGCCCGATATCGCTGGTCAGGATATCGCTAACCCCACGGCCGAGATTCTGTCTGCGGCTATGATGCTCGATCACCTGGGTGAGAACGACGCTGCCAATCGCATTCGCGCCGCCGTATCTGCCACGCTCGACGAGGGCGAGCAGGTTACCGGTGACGTGCGTCGTGCCCAGACCGGCTCCATTGAGGGCGCCGTGGGCACGCAGGCCTTTGCCGATGCCGTTATCGCGCATCTTGCCTAAGGGGATACGGCTTTCAAACGCCTAAGCGGTACTTATACGTTTGCGGATAACCTGAGAATGAATACGCCCGGCGCTCTGTCGGGCGTATTCTATTGAGGACTATGTTTCTTAACAAGGAGTAACTGATATGGGTCTGATTCAAAAGAAGGACGAAAAGGACGAGATCGACGGCATCCAGATCATCGAGCGCGGCGAAGGCCCCGACGGTGACGAGGACGAGAAGATCGATCTGGTCGCAGGTACGTCTGCCGAGCACATTGCTGCCGGCACGACCGCCGAGGAGGAGGACGCCCGCCTGGAGGCTCAGATTGCCGCGGATGCCGCCGACGAGAACCTCATGCCTGAGGAGCAGGACGAGGACGATGACTCCGACGTGGACGACAGCGCATCCAAGCACAAGAAGACGATGATTGCCGCCTTTGTGGTCGCCATCGTGATCGCTGCTGTGGTCGGCTTCTTTATTGGCAACGGTGGTTTTGGCGGCAAGGGCGTCGGCTCGGCGACCCTCACCGAGGACCAGCTCGATTCGACCGTGGCAAGCTACAGCTACAACGGCAAGAAGAGCGACATCACCGCGCGCGAGGCCATCGAGAGTCAGTACAGCCTTGATACCGTCAAGGATAGCGATGGCAACTACACCGCTCCCTCTGCCGACGTTATCCTGTCCTACGTGCGCAACAAGATCCTGCTCGACGCCGCCGAGGACGAGGGCATCACCGTCTCTTCTAAGGAGATGAAGAAGTACGCCGAGGATTCCATCGGCACTTCGGACTACAAGACCATGGCCACGCAGTATGGCGTGTCCAAGGACCAGGCCAAGCAGATCGTCCGCCAGTCCGCGACGCTGCAGAAGCTCTACAAGAAGAAGGTGGGCGATAGCTCCGCAAGCATGCCGATCGCTCCGACCGAGCCTTCTGACGGCAACGAGGACACTGCGAGCAAGGACTACGCCGACTACATCATCAACCTTGCCGGTGACGAGTGGGATAGCAAGAAGGGTACCTGGAAGGACGCCGATAGCACCTACGCTAAGGCTTTTGCCGACGATGCCTTTACGGCCGATAGCGCTACCTATAAGCAGGCCATGACCGCCTATTACACCGCCTACCAGCAGTACTCTTCGCAGGCTTCGAGCGCCAGCTCCAAGTGGACCGAGTACGCCAACGGCCTCTACGCCAAGGCCAATATCAGCATCTACGGCCTGTTTGCGTAAAGATTACCTGAGCCTTCGAGTACGAAGCCGAAATATCTGATGAAGCCCCCTAGAACGGAAATCGTTCTAGGGGGCTTTTTGCGTTGGAGGAAAGGGCGGGGAAGAGGGAGTAGGAGGGGTTTAATATACAAATTCTTGGAGACTTTATTCATGTAAAGTGAAAACGATTTCGGCCAAACTGGTAGTAACAATGTGGTACCACTGTTCATCTGGTAGTAACCAATTTTGATTCGAAATCGAATGGAAATTGCTAAGAATTAGTTTGGTAATGAAAGAAAAGCAGCACGTTTACCTGCGTAAATTACCGTTTACGGGCCAAAAATAACCGTTTGGCAACGAAATAGTAATTTGAACGAAATGTGGTGGACGTTTGAATTGAGTGTGTGCTACCGTACATACCAGCAACCCCAAATAGGGACTGGGTTGTCTAAGTTAGCGCACCAATGCCGGCAAGCGGAGAAGCCGGTATGCACAAGGCGCGGACATGGAACTCGTTGGTGAACAACGAAAGAAAGGTTGGAGGAGATACCATATGATGAAGTACCTCCAGAAGCTCGGCAAAGCGCTGATGCTTCCCGTCGCGGCGCTTCCCGTCGCAGGTATTCTTATGGGCGTGGGCTACCTGCTCGCTCCCGCAGTCATGGGTGCTGCCGGTGACACTACCGGTTTTGCCTATACCGCCGGTTTCCTGCTCATCAAGGCAGGCGGCGCTCTTATCGATAACATGGCCTGGCTGTTCGCAGTCGGCGCCGCTGTCGGCCTTGCCGACGATCACGATGGCACCGCTGGCCTCGCTGGCCTCGTCGCCTTCCTGATGATTCAGCAGCTCCTGAACCCTGCCGTTGTTGGCACTATCCGTGGTATGGATGCCGACGCCCAGACCGCTTGGCTCGCCACTACCGAGGGTATCGCGTTCTCCAAGATCGCTGGTAACTCCTTCATTGGTATCCTGTCCGCCATCATCGGTGGCACCTGCTACAACAAGTTCAAGGACACCCGTCTTCCCGACTGGCTGGCCTTCTTCTCCGGCAAGCGTTGCGTCGCCATCATGACTGCTGTCATCTGCATCGTCGTTTCCGTCGTCCTGCTCTTCGCTTGGCCCCTCATCTTCGGTGCGCTCGTCGCTCTGGGCGAGGGTATCGCTGCTATGGGTGGCATCGGCGCTGGCATCTACGCCTTCCTCAACCGCCTGCTCATCCCGACTGGTCTCCACCATGCTCTGAACAACGTGTTCTGGTTCGACACCATCGGCCTTGGCGACCTGACCCACTTCTGGGCTGGCGAGACCTCTGCCGACGTCAAGTGGAGCCTCGGCATGTACATGTCTGGCTTCTTCCCCTGCATGATGTTCGGTATCCCGGGCGCTGCCCTGGCTATGGTTCAGACCGCTAAGAACAAGAAGGCTGCTATCGGCCTGGTTGTCTCCGCCGCCATCTGCGCCTTCGTCTGTGGCGTCACCGAGCCCTTCGAGTTCGGCTTCATGTTCCTGTGCTTCCCGCTCTACGTTGTGTACGCTGCCCTGTACGGCATCTTCACCATCATCACCTACTATGTTGGTTTCCGTGCTGGCTTCTGCTTCTCTGCTGGCGCTACCGACCTCCTGTTCTCCGCTAGCCTCCCGGCTGCTGCCAACACCTGGATGATCATCCCGATGGGCATCGCTGCCTTCCTGGTCTTCTACCTCGTGTTCCGCTTCGCCATCACCAAGTTCAACCTCATGACCCCTGGTCGCGAGGATGAGGATGTCGAGGAAACCTCCGCTTCCGCCGCTGCTGGCGACGACAAGTTCGCCGCTCTGGCCGCCGCTGTTCTCGCTGCCGTCGGTGGCAAGGAGAACGTTAAGACCGTTGACTGCTGCGCTACTCGCCTTCGCTTCGAGCTCGGCGATTCCGCTCTGGTCGACGAGGCTGCCTGCAAGAAGGCTGGCGCTCTGGGCGTTATGAAGATGGACAAGGGTGCTACCCAGGTCATCATCGGTACGCAGGTCCAGGCTGTTGCCGAGGAGCTCAAGAAGCTTCTCTAAGCCTTAGAGACGTACGTGTCTTGCAAAGGGTCGTCCCGCTCCGCGGGGGCGGCCCTTTTTGCTACCTCGGTACTTGATGAGGCGGTGCGATTGGTATTACAGTACACGGGCAATTAACCGGTAAACAATATTGCAATGTGCTGGTTGACCTGCTGTTATTCCGTTAAAACTGCTATAGTACGTGGTGTCTGGTTACAACCAATTTCGAGTCATTTATCCGGCAGGTATCATCATGGCAATGGGAGCGCGCAAACAGCCTCTGTACGATCAGCTCGTCGATTTGCTGACCGATAAAATCGATCACGAACTTCGACCCGGCGACTATTTGCCGTCAGAGCGTGACCTGTCGGAACGCTACGGGCTCTCGCGTACGACGGTTCGCCTTGCCCTGCAGGAGCTTGAGCGCCTGGGCCTGGTGGTTCGTCAGCGCGGCCGTGGAACCATGGTGTGCGACCGCTCTCTGCAAACGGCAAACCTCTCGCAAATCTATAGCTTTACCGAGCAGATGAAGGCAATCGGCCGTGTGCCCAAGACGACGATTCTTGAGTTTACCGAGGTCGAGGCTGACAAGAATATTGCCGTAGAGATGAACGCGCGTCTTGGCGAGCGTCTGTACAAGATCAAGCGCCTGCGTATTGCCGATTGTGTGCCGCTGATGATTGAGTGTACATATCTGCCGAGTCGCAAGTTCTTTGCGCTTAAGCGCCCCATGATCGAGAACAAATCGCTGTACGACATGATCGAGCAGGACTTTCACGAGAAAGTTCGCGTGGCAGAGGAAGAATTCTACGCGAGTATCGCCCGCCATTCCGACGCCCGTCTGCTCGAGATTGCCGAAGGCGCACCGGTCCTGGATTTGATTCGTACCACATATGACATGAACAACGAGGTTATCGAGTATACGCGTTCGGTTGCGCGCGCCGACCAGTTTAAATACAAGGTCTACCACAACCGCGCAGTCTAGAGTTATTGGGTATAAACGGCTTGGTGTGTTTTGCGGCGGGTGCAAAATGCGCCAAGCGGTAGAAGGCAACGAACAATCGCTCGAATTAACAATGCAGTGGTTTTTGATCCGCCCTAAAACGCACTGCGGGTACGGGAGCATAGATGAGCACGTATGCTATCAAGGCCGACAAGTTCTTTTTGCCGGCGGGGCCGCAGCTGGGCGGCTACCTCATGGTCGAAGATGGCGTCTTTGGCGCTTGGCAGGCCGATGAGCCCGCTTGTGAGATCAAAGATTATTCGGGTACATGGATTGCGCCGGGCATGGTGGACACCCACATTCATGGCTTCTATAACCATGCCACGACCGATAATGATGCCGAGGGTATCAACATCAGCTCGACCGAGCTCGCTCGTCGTGGTACCACCAGCTGGCTGCCTACGACCTTTACCGACGGCGTGGAGCAGATCAAGGACGCCTGCGCTGCCATTGCACAGGCGGACGAGGAGCGCGGACCTGAGTTCTGCGGTGCTCGTATTCAGGGCATCTACCTGGAGGGTCCGTTCTTTACCATGAAGCATGTGGGCGCCCAGAACCCTGCTTATCTGATCGGCCCGTCCGAGAAAGTTTTTGACGAGTGGCAGGAGGCCGCCGGCGGTCGAATCGTCAAGAGCGCTATGGCGGCCGAGCGTGACGGCGCCGCCGCTTACGCCGCGGCTCTGAGCGCAAGGGGCGTCGTGACCTGCATCGGCCACTCTGATGCCACCTATGATGAGTGTGCTGCCGCCATCAATGCTGGCGCCAGCTGCTTTACGCATACCTACAACGGCCAGCGCGGTCTGCATCACCGTGAGCCCGGTGTCGTCGGGGCCGCTATGACCACGCCCAACACCTATGCCGAGATCATTTGCGACGGCAAACACGTGAACCCTGCTGCTATTAAGGCGCTGCTGCAGGCCAAGGGCTGGCAGCACACAGTGCTGATCACCGACTGCCTGGGTTGCGGCGGCATGCCCGAGGGCAAGTACACCAGCGGTGGCATGGATGTCATTATGAAGGACAACCTTTGCTGGCTTGCCGATGGCTCTGCTATCGCCGGCTCGGTGCTCACGCTCGCACAGGGTGTCAAGAACATTGTCGACTGGGGTCTCGCGAGCGCCGATATCGCAATTCGCATGGCGACCGAGGTGCCCGCGCGCTCTGCTCACGTCGAGGATAAATGTGGCAGCATTATGCCTGGCCGCGATGCCGATTTTGTCGTGTTCAATCCCGACCTTACCCTGGTCGAGACGTATGTGGGTGGCAACAGCGTCGGTAACGCGTTTGCCGAGTAGCCGCCAAAGAAACGATTCGAGAGGGGATTTAGATGATTTACGGTGCATTGGGCGATATCGAGGAGTATCGCGGAATGCTCAAGGGCCTCGACGTGCTGATCGACTGGCTCGAGGAGAACGACCCGGCGCAGCTCGAGGTCGGCAGCCATCCGATTCTGGGCGACAAGGTCTTTGCGAACGTCATGGCTCCCACGACGCGTCCCGAGGCCGAGGCTCACTATGAGACGCATCAGCGCTATCACGACCTGCAGATCGACGTCGAGGGTCGCGAGGCCTTTAAGGTCGCCACGGGCAGCCTGACGCTGGTCCAGGAGTTTGACGAGAAGGACGACTACGATCTGGTCGATTCCGACGCCTCGATCGCCGGCGATCTTGCCGACGACAAGTTTGCGCTGTTTGTTGCCGGCGAGCCGCACATGCCCACGCTCGAGTTCCCGGGCGATGGCGCACAGCCGGTCAAGAAGATCTGCTTTAAGCTGCTTGCAGACGCTTACTGGGAGGAGTAGCGAACTGCCCGACTGAGCTGTTCGTATGCTGGCGTGTTTTCCCTAAGGGAAGCACGCTACGACCCCGTTAATCGTGTTTTCCCTAGGGGAATCACGATTAACGGGGTTTCTGTTTTTGAATAGGGGAGCTGACGCTGTTGCGATGCGTGGGTGGGCGCGCGCACTCAAAATCGAAAACAAAAAAGCCGCCCGAAGGCGGCTGTCTTGTGCGATGGAGCCAGCGACCGGGCTCGAACCGGTGACCCCCGCTTTACGAGAGCGGTGCTCTACCAACTGAGCTACGCTGGCGGCCATGTGGTGACGCAGATGAGGCGTCAACGGCTGTCTATGATACGGGACATCGCAAATCCGCGCAAGTGTTCTGACGGCTTTTCTCACGTTAAATGCACTAATCACTCAAGCCGGGATGTGCCTGGTTGCCTACAACTAGGTAGAAAAACGCCCGTCGGCGGTGTGCCGGCGGGCGCTGCTGTGCGATATGTCGCGTTGCGGGCTTAGTGCCTCATAAAGTGGTACTCGATCACATTGCTGTAGGGGTGACCCGGGCCCACAATGCCCTGCGGGAACAGCGGCTGGTGCGGCGTGTCGGGGTACATCTCGGCTTCGAGGGCAAAGCCGGCGCCCCAACCATAGTTGGCGTCGTCCTTGGCGTGCTCGTCGCCCAGCCAGTTGCCGGTGTAGAGCTGCACGCCCGGGGCGGTGGTGTAGTAGTCCAGCTCGCGGCCGGTCCACATCTCCTCGACGTGCAGGGCACGGCGCAGATTGCGGCCGTACTGATAGCCGCCAATGCACAGGCAGTGGTCGTAGCCGCGTGCCTGCTTAATCTGCGGATGGTCGGCCTCCATGCCAGGCGCGACGGGGCGTAACTCGCGAAAATCAAACGGTGTTCCCTCGACCGGAGCAATCTCGCCAGTAGGAATGTTCTGGTCGTCGATGGGCAGGTAGTGGGCAGCGTTAGCAACAAAGAAGTGCTCGCAGTCCATGCCGGCATTATGACCGGCAAGGTTAAAGTACGTGTGGTTGGTCATGGACACGTACGTGGCGCGGTCGCTCTCGCAGCCATATTCGATACGGAAGCGGCCGGTGTGCGTCACGGTAAACACGGCCGTAAAGGTGCGGTTGCCGGGCAGGCCCAACTCGCCATCCTCAAGTGAGGTGGTCATGCGCACGGCGTTGTGAGCCTCGTCGAGCTCAACATCCCACACGCGCTTGTGCAGGCCGTGTTCAAGATCGCTGTGCAGGTTGTTGGCGCCCTCGTTGGCGGGCATATGCCAATCCGTACCGTCGATGGTGATCGTTGCACCCGCAGTGCGGTTTGCCACGGGGCCAATGGTCGCGCCAAAGCAGGCGGGGTTGTCAAAGTAATCCTCGAGCTTATCGAAGCCCAGCACCACATCGCGCACGTTGCCGGGAATGTCGGGCACATCGATACCCAGCACGGTGGCGCCATAGTCCATAATGCGAACGCAGATCTCGGGCCCGTTGAGGGTGTAACGATGAACGGGGGTACCGCACGGCGCGGTGCCGAAAAGCTCAGAAGTGATCATTTGGTTCCTAACATCGAGGTATTTCCGACAAACTGTAGCGCGAACAGGCGAGATTATCACTACACCCCACTAAAGCAGGGGGTATTTTTCTCAAAAAAGTGATGATTGGAGCTGTGCGGGCGTTCATTTTTGACGCGCACGAGTCTGATACAATTTGTTCGTTACTGTTTGAATGATATGCGCGCAAAGAACGGCGAGGATTCATCGTGATTAAAGCGGAGCGACAGGATAAGGTTCGTCAGCTGCTCGAGGAGCAGGGCACGGTCTCGGT
This sequence comes from Collinsella sp. SGI.033, assembly GCF_050315135.1. Lineage (NCBI taxonomy): Bacteria > Bacillati > Actinomycetota > Coriobacteriia > Coriobacteriales > Coriobacteriaceae > Collinsella > Collinsella sp. SGI.033. The sequence goes on along the minus strand of NZ_JBNPOK010000015.1, from coordinate 31,641 downwards.
CAAGGAGATTTCGGACGTGCTGGGCGTCTCGGATATGACGATCCGCCGTGATCTTGAGGAGCTTGCGAGCCTGGGCGAGATCGAGCGCGTGCACGGCGGCGCCCGCAGTGCGCAGGGTCGTCCCCACGCTATGTTGCGCCACGAGTACTCGCACAGCGAAAAGCGCACCAAGCATGCCGAGGAAAAGCTGCAGATTGCGCGCCGCGCCGTGGAGCTTATCGAGGAAGGTTCGACCATCTTTTTGGGTACGGGCACCACGGTTGAGCAGATGGCCTCGATGCTGCCGGCGTGCCGCCTGCGCATTGTGACCAACTCGCTTTCGGTGTTTAGCCTGCTCGAGGCGCGCGAAGACTGCGACCTGTGCCTCGTGGGCGGCATGTATCGTCGCCGCACCGCCGCTTTTGTGGGACCAACGGCCGAGGATACCCTGCGTGCGCTGGGTATCGATGCGGCGTTTATCGGCGCCAACGGCATCTTGGACGGTGACGTATCTACGTCCAACATGGACGAGGGCCGTATCCAGCAGCTCGCTTTTAGCAAGGCAGACTCGCGCTATCTGATCGCCGACTCCAGCAAGATCGGCAAGCGCGACTTCTACACCTTCTGCCGCCTGGACAGCCTGGATGCCGTGGTGTGCGAGCCGGGTATTACCGCCGAGGATCGTGCCGCCATCGAGGAACACACGCAGGTCATCTGCTAGCTAACGCTATTGGATTGCTAACAGGCGATGCGGGAGGACTTTTACCTCCTGTCATTGTGGAAACCAGCGCGTCAGCGCTACGCGATATGACGCGCAAATGGGGACTTCGCTATCAAATTGTCTCAACCTGTGATATCTAGGCGGCCAAAAGCGAGTCAGATGTTACAGATCGAGATTTTTGGCTCAGCCTATTCCGTTTGTCTCAATCTGTAACAGCTAGGACCTAAAAACTCGACTAGGTGTTACAGATCGAGATTTTGTCTACCCAGCCATCACCTTTGTCTTGATCTGTAACAGTTAGACGGTTAAAAGCGAGTTAGATGTTACAGATCGAGATATTTCTGCTCGGGCGTTCTGTTTGTCTCGATTTGTAACAGCTAGGGCCGAAATATTCGGCTAGATGTTACAAATCGAGACAAACGACCTGCTCGGGCCGAGCCAAAACAAAAAGGCCGCATGCGAACCCGTGGAGGGATTCGTATGCGGCCGACAGGGGGTATGCGGCGGAAACTAGGCCATGAGCAGGCCGGTCTCCGCGACGTTCTTGTACCAGTACGCGCTCGCCTTGGGATAGCGCTTCTGGGTCTCAAAGTCGATGTAGAACAGGCCGTAGCGCTTGTTGTAGCCGTTGGTCCAGGAGAACTGGTCCTGCAGCGACCACACAAAGTAGCCGTCGACGTTCACGCCGCCGTCGATCGCCTTGAGGATCCACGCGAGATGCTGGCGCATGTAGTCGATACGAGGGGCGTCGTCGATAAAGCCATCCTCGAAGTCGTCCTTATAGCCCATGCCGTTCTCGGTGATGTAGATCTTCTTGTAGTTGGGGTAATCGTTCTTAATGCGCAGCAGCAGGTCGTACAGGCCCTCGGGATAGATGATCCAGTCCCAATCGGTGGTGGGAACGCCTTCGCGCACGCACGACTCGCCCACGCCCTTGAGGAACCAGCGCGAAGATCCCTTGTCGCCGGTGCCATTGTGGTTGATGTCGTTTTCGCCCTCGGCAGCACGAAGGAACTGGCACTTGTAGGTGTTGACGCCCAGGCAATCGTTGTAGGGGAGCGCGGCGGTCAGCGCGGCGATGTCCTCGTCGCGGACGTCGAGCTCGCCGCCGGCGATATGGGCCAGCTTGGTCGCAGCCTCCATGGTGTCGGCGGCATAGTGGCCGCGGAAGGTGGCGTCGAGTACCCAGCGGTTGTTGATGACGTCGGCCATGCGGGCTGCCTCGCAGTCGGCAGCGTTGTTGGGGTCGAGGGGATACTTGGGCTCCAGGTTCTGGACAATGCCGATCTCGCCCTCAAAGCCGCCCTCATGGAAGGCGACGACAGCCTTGGCGTGGGCCACCATCATGTTGTGCATGAGCTGGAAGGCCTTGTCCAGGCGGTACTTCTCGCCGTGCGGCCAGTTGCCGACGATAAAGCTGCCCTCGGCGGTTGCGGGAATCTCGTTAAACGTGAACCAGTGCTTGACCTCGGTGAACTCGGCAAAGCAGAACTTGGCGTACTCGACAAAGGCGTCGATCGTCGTGCGCGTCAGGAAACCCTCGCCGCCGTTCTGGTAAAAGGCCTCGGGCGTATCGAAGTGATCGAGCGTGACATAGGGGATAACGCCAGCTTTGTTGCAGGTGGCAAAGAGCTCGTGATAGAAGGCAACACCCTCGGGGTTAATCTCGCCAGTACCGTTGGGGAAGATGCGGCTCCAAGCGATGGAGACGCGGATACCGTTGATGCCGAAGCGCTGGCACAGGTCGATATCGACCGGGTACTTGTTGTAGAAGTCGCTTGCAGGATCGGGGGAGAAGCGACCCTGAGCTGCCAGGAAATCGTCCCAGGGCACTTTGCCCTTGCCGTGCGTGCGGGTCTCGCCCTCAACCTGGTAAGCGGCGGTGGCGCCGCCAAACACAAAGCCGTCGGGGAACTGCATGGGGTTGGTCATGAGGCATCCTTTCTGCGGGATACGAATAGGGAGAGGTGCCCGAACTGGGGATCCGGGCACCAACAGAGGGAGGAACTAGTCGAGGTTCTCGCGGAGCCACTTGATGGCGCCAGCGGGGTCGCGAGTAAGGTCGATATATTCCTTACCGCGCGGGGCGAGCAGCTTAATGCCCAGGCGATCGGTGTCGGCCTTCATGTCGTTGTAGTAGCTACGAACCTGCGGGGCAAGCACGATAACGTCGTACTGATCCATGATGGCAGTGTGCTGACCATAGGCGCCCGCGGAGGAAGCGATGTTCTCTCCGGTCTGCGCAGCACCTTCCTTGATGGCGTTGGCAAGCATGGCAGAGGTGCCGGCACCGGCGCACAGGACGAGGACCTTCAGGCCATCGACATCCTTCTTGGCGGATGCGTCGGCGGCGGGCTCGGGCTGATCGGCGACAGGCTTGCTGTCGGCGGCAGCGGCGGTCGGCTCGACGGCGGGCTCAGAGGTGCTGGCGGCGATGGTGGCAGCACCATCGGACTCAAGACCCAGCTCGGCGGCGCGCTCGGCCTCCTGGTCGCAGAGCAGCTTATCGTACGCCTTCAAGAACGGCAGGTAGATGATGGCGTCCAGCAAGATGATGATCGCGACAAATACCAGGGCGATAAGCTGGAAGTTCGTGGTGATGAAAATGCCGATGGGGGCAGGGGTAGCCCAAGGCACCACGAAGGAGAAGCCGTTCATGCCCACGTTATCGATAAAGAACTTGGCAACACTCACGTTGACGCAGCCGGCGGCAACAAAGGGGATGAGCATGTAGGGGTTAAGGATCATCGGCGCGCCAAAGAGCAGCGGTTCGTTGACGGCGAAGGCGACCGGTACGATCGAGGCCTTACCGACGGCTTTGAGCTGCTTGGACTTCATGAAGAGAATCAGCAGAAGCGGCACGATGAACGTGGCGCCGGTGCCGCCGAACTCACCCACGAGCGACATGTTGAAGGTGAGGGAATGGGCGGGGTGACCACCGGCCAGCAGAACCTGCAGGTTCTCGGCCTGGTTGGCAAGACGGATGGGGTCGATGCCCGGCTGGACAATCGAAGGACCATGGACACCGATGAACCAGAAGAACGCGGTGGCTGCCTGGATAAGGATAAGGCCAGGATAGGTTTCTGCAGCGGTAAAGAGCGGGGAGAGCAGTTTGATGAGCAGCTCGGAGAACGGAACGCCCATGAGGTTGCGCACGACGACATCGATGATGCCGCAGATGATGACGGCGCCGCCAAAGGGGATGATGTCGCGGAAGTTCTGAGCGATGGCGCCCGGGACTTCCTTGGGCAGCTTAATGGTCAGATCGCGCGAGACGCAGAACTTATAAACCCAAACGGTAATGAACGCGGCGATATAGGCCGAGAACAGACCGCGCGTACCCATGCTGGTGCAATCGAAGACCGAAAGCTCGGAGCCGTCGAACTTGGTAGTGAACTGCGTAACAGCGAGCAGCAGCATGCTGCACTGGGCGGCCACCATGGTGGAGCCGTCGTTGAGCACCTTGCCGGCGGGCATGCGACGGTTCATGGAGGCCGTGAAGTTCTTGGCGGTGGTGCCGGCAACCATGATGCCCATAACGCCCATGGTGAAGTTGTACAGCTTATTGCACCAGTCGATGAGCGGCTGGGGCAGCGTGATGCCAACTACGCCGGGAAGGGTGGCAATCAACAGGAAGATCGAAGAGGTGAGGACAATGGGCATACACCCAAGGAATCCGTCCTTGATGGCCTGGAGGTAGATGTTTCTCGAGATCTTCTCAAAGAACGGCTGATGCTTTTCGAGCATCTTTACGATGGCGTCCATAAAGCTCCTTTGTTACTTGATGCGCGATGCATGTGGATGGAACTGGTCGTCGATGGATGGTCAGGACTGCCCGGAAACCTTCCCGCTTAAGGAAGGCATTGCGAAATGACAACGTTGTCATTTCGTTAATGACAACGTAAGACATTTTTGGAAGAGCAACAAGGATTTACGGGTGAACGGTCGATATTGTCCGATAAACGGCTGATTTGTCAGTCGGGCAGGTAGTGTATGCTAGAACGCAAAAAACAAGCGATAGAGAACCGAGTGGAGAAGCAGTGGCAACGATGGACAAGAAGAATGTTTCGATGAACGATGTGGCGATTGCCGCGGGTGTTTCTCTCAAGACGGTTTCGCGTGTGATCAACGAGCCCGATAGCGTGCGCGAGTCGACGCGCGATAGGGTCCATGCTGCCATGGAGGCGCTTGGGTTCCGGGCGAACTTTGCCGCGCGTTCACTCAAGTTGGGCCGTTACGGGTGCATCGGCGTGGTGATGTTCCACTTGTCGGGCGGCGCCGTGGACATGATTGACGGAATCGCCGATGCAGCCGAAGAGCGAGGCTTTGCGCTCACGATGATCAAAAAGCGGGCGGGGGAGAAGATGACCCTTGCCGAAGCGGCGCGCAGGATGTCGCAGCTTCCCGTCGACGGCATGATCTTCAACCTGCGTCAAATGGTCGATGACTTTGATACCTTTGAGGCGCCGAAAGACCTCAAGACGGTGATTATCACGCCGATGGAACATCCTACCTGCTCTACCGTTAGTGACGATCAAGAGGGTGGTGCGCGCATGGCGTGCGAGTACTTCTTAAATCGCGGGCACAAGAACGTGTATTTCGTTTCTGGTAAAAAAGAGTCGCTGTCGAGCCAGTGCCGTATGAAAGGTTGGCGTGCAGCACTCGAGACGCGTGGCATTGAGCCGCCCGAGCCTCTGCAAGGTGATTGGAATGCGGATAGTGGCTATGCCGCGGGCCTTGTGCTTGCCGATAAACCCGATTGCACGGCGGTCCTCGCTGCTAACGACTGCATGGCAAACGGCGTTATGATGGCTCTACGTGACAAAGGGCTCAGTGTGCCCGACGACGTGTCCGTGATCGGCTTCGACGATGAGCTCTACAAGACGATTCCCAACTCGATTCTGACGTCGGTGAAGTTTCGCCACCGCGAGCTGGGCATCCGTGCACTTAACGAGGTCGTCGCAGGCCTTGAGGCTCCGAGCTCCAGAAGCCGCACGCTTGTGTCGGGCGTGCTGATCGAGCGTTCCAGCGTGAAAGACCTGCGGGCGTAGACGTGCTCAGCTCGTTCATCTCAATCTGTAACAGGTAGGACCGAAATACTCGGCTAGATGTTACAGATCGAGATTGAGAGGATTGTCCTGTGCGTTTATCTCAATCTGTAACAACCAGACGTCCAAAACCGGTTTTAGTGTTACAGATTTAGACAAACGGCCCCGTCTTCCCGGTTTGTCTTGATTTGTAACAGCTACGGACCAAAAACTCGGCTAGATGTTACAGATCGAGACAAACGGCCCCCCAGCCGAACAAAAACAAAAGGCCGGGGGCGGCGCGCCGTGTGACGTGCCACCCCCGGCTGAGAAATGGGGACAGGTTATGTGAGCGGGGCAATTCCGCTGGTCGCCAGCCGCTAGTCCAGACGACGGGTCTGCGCCACGTGCTTGTACCAGTAGGCGCTTGCCTTGGGCGTGCGCTTCTGGGTTTCAAAGTCAACGTAGAAGAAGCCATAGCGCTTGTTGTAACCATTGGTCCAGGAGAACTGATCCTGCAGACTCCACAGGAAGTAGCCGCCCACGTTGACGCCCACCTCCATGGCCTTGAGCAGCCAGCGCAAGTGCTGCTCGATGTAGTCGATGCGCGGCTGGTCGTCCACAAAACCGTCCTTGTAGGGGTCCTTGTAGCCCATGCCGTTTTCTGTAATGAAGATCTGCTTGTAGTTGGGGTAGCGCTGCTTAATGTAGACGAGCAGATCGAACAGGCCCTCGGGATAGATGATCCAGTCCCAGTCGGTGGTGGGGATGCCAGGCTTGTTCACGTGCTCGCCAATACCCTTAACGCGCCAGCGGCCGGTGCCCTTCTCGCCCGTACCGTTGTGGTGCAGGTCGTTCTCGCCGTCGTAAGCCTTCAAGAAGCGGCACTGGTAGTTGTTGACGCCCAGATAGTCGTTGTAGAGCGCGGCCTCGCGCATAATCTCGAGGTCCTCGTCCAGGATCTCGATGGTGCCGCCCGAGACGGCAGCCAGACGGTTGGCGCACTCGAGGGTGTCGGGCGCGTAGTCGCCGCGGAAGGTGGCGTCGAGCAAGAACTGGTTCTGCAACACGTGCTCGTTGTTGGCGGCTTTGATGTCGGCGGGGTCGTTCTCGTTGAGCGGATACTTAAACTCCAACGACTGAATGACGCCGATCTTGCCCTTAAAACCGCCGTTGTGGAAGGCCAGTACGGCCTTGGCGTGGGCGAGCATCATGTTGTGCTCGCACTGGAAAGCCTCGGCCAGATGCGCCTTGACGCCGCCGGGGAAGGTGCCCTCGATGTAGGTGTTGGAGGCATCGGCCCAGATCTCGTTAAAGGTGAACCAGTAGGTCACCTGGTCGGCGTACTCCTTAAAGCAGAAGGTGGCAAAGTCCACAAAGGCATCGATGGTCTCGCGGTTGAGGAAGTCGCCCTTCTCAAAGAGGGCAAGCGGCGTGTCGAAGTGATGCAGCGTGACAAACGGCTCAACGTGGTGCTTGTGGCACTCGGCGAAGAGATCGTGGTAGAACTGCACGCCCTCAGGGTTGATCTCGCCGGTGCCGTTGGGGAAGATGCGGCTCCAGGCAATGGAGAGGCGAATGCCGTTGATGCCGAACTCCTCGCACAGCTCCAGATCGACGGGGTACTGGTTGTAGAAGTCCGAAGCGGGATCGGGGGAAAAGCGCCCCTGGGCCTCCAGGAAGTCGTCCCAGGCAACCTTGCCTTTACCGTGGGTGCGGGTCTCGCCCTCTACCTGGTAGGCAGCAGTGGCGCCGCCAAAGACAAAGTCCTCGGGAAACTGCGCAGGCGGGTTGGTGACGCTAGCAGGGTTAACGGACATGATGATCCAATCGTCTAAAGCGAAGGGCCAGCCGGTCTTGGATGGTCGGCTGGCCCTGTGCGTTACTTACTTCGAGAGTTGCTCGCTTACGAAGGCGAGAGACTTATCGCCGTTCTGGGAAAGCTCAATGTACTGCTTACCGCGGCAGGCGACGCACTTGTTGCCCACGCGCTCGCAGTCCTTCTGCAGGTCGGCCAGGTAGCTTGCGGCTTGCGGGGCCAGGACGACCAGATCGAAGTCGGGGAGCATGTCCACGTGGTTGCCATAGGCCTCGGCAGCGGTTTCAAGATTGATGCCGCGCTCCTTGGCGGCCTTGGCCAGCGCGTTGGCGAGCAGGCCCGAGGTACCGCCACCCTGGCAGAGCACGAGCACGCGTTTGCCGTTGAGGTCGCTGGTGGCCGTTGCCTCGGCAGCGGGTGCTGCGGAAGCGGCGGGAGCGCCGGCTTCCACGGCCTCGGCAGCAGCGCCGGCGGCAACGCTCTTGGCGTCGGCCTTGCCCTGGAAGGCATCGTTGAGCTTGGCGGCCTTCTCGGCGTTCTTGGCGGCGAGCTCCTCCTGGGAAATCTCGGCCTCCTCGGCGCACTTCTGGGCGTCATAGGCACGGAAGAACGGATAGTACAGAACGAAGTCGACGACCAGGATAAGGGCGAGCATCACAAAGGCGAGCGGCTGGAAGCCCAGGCCCATGATGGTGCCGATGGGGCCGGGGACGGTCCAAGGCAGGGTGTACATAAAGCCGTTCATGCCCAAGAAGTCGATAAAGATCTTGAGGATCCAGATGTTGGCGATCGGGGCAAAGACAAACGGGACAAAGAAGACGGGGTTGAGCACGATAGGCGCGGCGAACAGCAGCGGCTCGTTGACGGCAAAGCACACGGGGACGATGGCGGCCTTACCGACAGCGCGCATCTCCTGGGACTTGGCCAGGAAGCAGAACATAAAGACCAGGACGAGCGTGGCGCCGGTGCCGCCCATGCAGACGACGAAGTACTGGGCACCCTGGGTCAGGACAGCGGAAGCGTGCTGGCCGGCCTGGAACGCAGCCAGGTTGTCGGTCATGTTGGCAACGAGGGCGGCGGCGATGGCGGGCTCGACGATCGAGGGGCCGTGGACGCCCACGAACCAGAACAGGCTCATGGCGCCGTAAATCACAGCAAGGCCGATGTAGCCGTCGGCAGCGGTGAACAGGGGCTGGAACACCTGGATGACGCCCTGGGCAAAGCAGAAGCCAAAGGCAGCGCGGAAGACGATGTCAAAGACCCAAAAGACGGTGATGCAGACGGAGAAGGGGATGATGTCCTTAAAGGTCTGCGAGATGTTGGGCGGAACCTGCTCGGGCATCTTGACGGTGATGTTGCGCTTGATAAAGAACTTGTAGATGATGCCGGTCACAAACGCAGCGATGAAGGCGGTCAGCAGGCCCTTGGAACCAAGGTAGGTGGTGTTGAAGCCACTGGCGGCATCCGTGGCGATGGTGTCGCTCGAAAGGAGCAAGAAGCCGATGATGGCCGCGCACATGCACGAGATAAAGTTGATCTGGTTATTCTTGGGCAGATCGCGGTTCTGGGCGTCGGCGAAATGCTTGGCCGTGGTAGCGGCGCAGGCGATGGCCAGGATGCCCATGGAGTAGTTGTAGCACTTCCACAGGGCGTTGTTGATGTCATCGGGCCAGTAGAAACCCCAGATGTTGGGGACCGAGGCTACCAGGCAAAAGATGGACGAGAAGATGATGATGGGGATGACGGAGATAAAACCGTCGCGGATCGCCTTGAGGTACTTGTTGCGGGCGATCGCGTTGAAAAAGGGCTGGCCCTTTTCGATGGTGGCGATGAGTTGCTCCATGCAAAGCTCCTAAGAGTCGGTGGGTTAGCAACGATGGTAGCTTTTGACGTTTGGTTGCCAAAATGTTGACGTTGCCATTTTGTGACACAAAATAAGACGCGAACCGATGGCCCCTGTGCCTGCGGACCGTCGATTTCTTGCGCGTAAACGTTTGAGCCGCCCGGTGGCTCTGTGTTTGCGCAATGGCAACGTTAACATTTGGGCGATAAAAGCCGTTCGGGGAAGCAAAAATGTCGGTGAACGGTAGGTTTTGGGTGGTGAGCGTATGGTGGGGGAGGCGTTAGATATACTTGAAGATGTTTCATTTGACTGCGTAGGGTGCCACCAATGGCATCGTTGACATAGAAAGATCGACCTATGGCCGCTGTTAAAAAATCGGTTTCCGTTAAGGATGTGGCGCTCCTCGCGGGCGTCTCAGAACAGACGGTCTCGCGCACCGTCCACGATTCGCCCAGCGTGCGCCCCGAGACCAAGGAGCGCGTGCGTGCCGCCATGCGCGAGCTGGGGTATCGCCCCAATTTTGCCGGTCGATCGCTGCGCCGCGGCAAGTTTAAGACCGTCGGCGTCGCCATGTTCAACATTACCGGTACCGGCAACCTCGACCGTATGGAGGGCTTTGCCGCCGCCGCCGATAAGCACGGCTACGCCATTACCCTCACTAAAGTAGATGGACATCCGTATACCCTCGAGAGCGCATCGTCGCGCATGAGCGCACTGCCGGTGGATGGCATGGTCGTGATCATGAATCGCATGCCGGCGGACTTTGGCACCTTTGAGCCGCTGCCTGGTATGCAGACGGTGCTCGTTACCATGCTGGAGCACCCGCTGTGCTCGACGGTCGATAACGATCAGTTCGATTGTTCGCGCCAGGTTGTCGAGTACTTGCTGGGGCAGGGGCACAAGACCGTGCACTTTATCTCGTGTCCCGAACGCTCGCTTTCGGGCATGCAGCGCGAGGAGGGCTGGCGCGAGACATTGCGCTCGCATGGTATTGAGCTGCCGCGACTCATCCGTGGCGACTGGACGGCGCAGAGTGGATATGCCGCAGGCCAGGCTCTGGCGGACGATCCGACCTGTACTGCCATCTATGCCTCCAATGACGCCATGGCCTACGGCTGCATTCGCGGACTCGAGTCGCGCGGAAGGCGTGTGCCCGAGGACGTGAGCGTGGTGGGGGTTGATGATAGTCTGGGCGACATCGTGCCCGATCGTCGCCTGACCACCGTGCGCTTTGACAACAAGCGTGTCGGCATGTGGGCAGTCGACAAGATCGCCGGCGCCGAGGGAGTTGCGTCTGGCGTGGAGCACATGCTGATCCCCGGCGTGCTCGTAGAGGGCGATACGGTGCGCGATTTGCGTTAGGGCGCGGTCCTGTTTGGGTTTCCGTTAATCATGTTTGATATTGTTCGAAATGGTTTGGAAACCGTTCGCGGGTTAAAAGTGACCGTTCATAGCTCGAAATTACGTTTTGTATTGTTCTTTTTTGTTTGAATGTTATTGTTTCTGTCATACACAGCGCAGCGCGTATGCCCGGACGCGATGCTCTCCATTGGTTCATATGTGAAAGGAACGCAATATGGCAACCAAAGAAGAAATCTCGATGGTTGGATTCGAGATTGTCGCATACGCAGGTGACGCCCAGACCGATCTGCTTGCAGCGCTCGATGCTGCTCGCGAGGGTGACTTTGAGAAGGCCGAACAGCTGCACAAGGATGCCAGCGATGCACTTATCGGCGCCCACGACACGCAGACCAAGCTGCTTTCGCAGGAGGCCGGCGGCGGCGAGATGGAGATGACCTTCATCATGGCTCACGCTCAGGACACCCTCATGACCACTATGATCTTGGAGAAGCAGGCCCGCTTTACCATCGATGCCTACAAGCGCATCGCCGAGCTCGAGGCCAAGCTCGCCTAACGAGCCCTCACAACCAAGCCCCTTCCAAAAGTCCTGCCGCTACCCGCAGCAGGGCTTTTTCTGTCCTCCTCCAAGTTGCGGTGAAATAGGGGCTGACGGCCCAAAATGATCCGTTCTCCTCCGTCCCCAGGGGATCGGTTGGCAGCGTCGCCACGAAACTGGCGCATCTACTACGTTTAACCCGATACCCCCGAACACACCTGCGTTTCATGAAAAACTGCAAGCGTTCTACCTGTGGTTTTGTTTTTACGCCACGGGGCATGGTCGGAGATAGGCGGTTAAACGTAGTAGATGGGCCCATTTCATGGCGGGCAGGCCATGCAGCAGTCTGTTGCGCCTCTTGCCGTTCGGTTTTTCGCTGGGTGGGTATACTTCCATCCGCAATACAGGCCGGAATGAGGAGGTATCCAAATGCCGGACAACGGATCGATTCAAAAGAGAGACGCGAGCGAGATGGCTCATGGGCGTCCTGTCCAGATAACCGAGCAAACAACGGTGACCGAGCTGCAGCCCAGCCTATCCGATGTCGTGTGCGCAAACAAAAAACTGCAGATTGGCCTCATCGTTGCGCTTGTGGTACTGGCGCTGCTGTCGGGGTTTGTGGCTCGTCCGCATTTTGCCGATACCAAGACTTGGGACTCCACCATCGAGGTCATCGATCAAAAGAAGGGCAATGTATTGGCGCTCACGACCTCGTGCGTCGCCCTATCTGCGGGTATCACTGCGCTGCCGGGCGATACGGGAACGCCGGTTGCCGAGCAGCTCGCACAGCTTTCGGGTAATCTTGGTATCGTGCTTGCCGTGCTATACCTAGAGAAATATTTACTCACGATTTTGTGGTCGGTTGGCCTGGGCATCCTGATCCCGTTTGCGCTAGTGCTCTTTGCAGCGTCGCTTGGCATTCACGGACGCTGGAGCACGAGCACGGTCATTCGTCGCGTGGCAACGCGTGTGCTGGTGGTCGCCATCATTAGCATGGTGTTGGTGCCCGCGAGCGTATGGGTGTCGCAGAAGGTTGATGAAACGTATCGAGTGAGCATCGAGGCGGCCGAGCAAAAGGCGACTGACGCTGCGAGTGCGGCAGATAGCGATAGCTCCAAAGCAAACAAGAAAAAGACTGAGTCCGCAGAGTCCAAGAACGTGCTTGAACAGCTTGCCGACGGTGCCTCGGGTCTTGTCACGACGGTGACCAGCGGCGCCAAGCAGATGACCGATGAAATTGTGCAGCAGGTGACCGATCTGATCGAAGGCGTCATTGTGATGATAGTGACCTCGTGCGTTATCCCATTGCTGGTGCTCGCGGCGTTTTTGTGGCTGGGGCACACACTGCTGGGGATTGATATTTCCGGTCCGACGAATTATTTGACGGGCCGCTTTCTGGGCACTCCGTCCAAGCATGCCAAGAAGGGCGGGCAGTCCTAGTAGCTAAAACAGCTGTATATACCGGGGAATACCGCCGAAGGGCGGCCGAGACACGTTCTCGGCCGCCCTTTTGTTTGTTGAACACATGGTCGCTACGCCCGCGCCCGGTCCAAACGGTCAGCAATCATCCGTGAACGGTATTTGTTCAAAAAAGAACAAAGATAAACAAATAGTTGTTGCAGTTAGTGTTCGAATGTGTTCAAATAAACATGAACAGTGAAGAATCGCACATTCAGATGCCCGGACCTGAACGCGATTCAACACTTCCAAACAGAAACAACGCACCTGCGTATCTCTCAAGGAGGATGTCATGAGGGTTGTAATCGCTTCCGATGCCGACGGTATGTCGATGAAGGAGTCCATCAAGGAGATGCTCATCGCCGATGGTCACGAGGTCGTCGACTATTCCGAGACCCCTGCCGCGGACTTTGTCGATTCCGCGACCGCCGTTGCCAAGGACCTGCTGGAGCACAAGGATTCCCAGGGCTTCGCATTCGATAAGTACGGTGTCGGCTCCTATATGGCCGCCGTCAAGATCAAGGGCATGGTCGTCGCTAACATTTCCGACGAGCGTTCCGCCTACATGACCCGCGAGCACAACGGCTCACGCATGGTCACCATGGGCCCGGGCGTTGTGGGCACCGAGGTCGCCAAGAAGATCGCCCGCGAGTTCCTGCGTGCACAGTACGCCGGCGGTCGTCACCAGATCCGTGTCGACATGCTCAACAAGATGGCCTAACGAGAGCCACCGAGAACTCGAACTTCTATCTCAACTTGTGAATTCAGACGAAAGGACGTTCTGATGAAGAAGACCATCGCAATCGGTTGCGACCATATCGTTACGGACGAGAAGATCTATCTGGCCGACCGCCTGGAGCAGGCTGGCTACAAGGTGCTCGACTGCGGCACCTACAGCCACACCCGTACGCACTATCCCATCTACGGCAAGGCCGTGGGCGAGGCTGTTGCCAGCGGCAAGGCCGACTTTGGCGTGGCCCTGTGCGGCACCGGCATCGGCATCACCAACGCCGTCAACAAGGTTCCCGGCGCCCGCTGTGCCCTGGTTCGCGACATGACCTCTGCCCTGTATGCCCGTCGCGAGCTCAACGCCAACATCGTGGGCTTTGGCGGCAAGATCACCGGCGAGTTCCTGATGGCCGACATCATGCTTGCCTTCCTGGAGGAGCCTTACGAGAAGACCCCCGAGCACGATGCCCTGATCGCCAAGATCGATGCTTGCAATAAGGCCGACGCCGAGGCTCAGACTGACCCGCACTTCTTTGATGAGTTCCTGGAGAAGTGGGACCGCGGCGAATACCACGACTAGTGGGGTTACGCGGTTTTGCCAAACCGCGTAACGGGTCGACGCTGCGCGACGCCCAGGCACCCCATCTCGCCACTCAAACCGTCGCTCGCGTACATGAAGTACGCGTCGCTCCTCTTTCGCGGCGACCTGGGGCACCTGATCGCCGCTCGCTGACGTTGGGGGCACCTGTGGGGTTACCGCTGTTGTTGCGAAGCTTTCTGGTTCAGTAAGCTGCTCCGATAACACGTTTGCTTGCTTGGCTTGAGTGCTTCGCTCTTGGCGGTACCCGGCATTCTGCAGCTTTTCAATTGACGGCTCGCGTTTCTGTGAGGGGGCGCGGGCCGGTTTTCTATCAGCCCTATTGACTTGGTGGGCTGTCGTAAGAAAGGGAAGGCTCCTATGGAGTTTGTTCTTGATAACGGTTCTATCCGCGTGGCACTGAGCACGGCGGGCGGGTCGTTCACTTCTATTGCGGCCAACGGCCGTGAGTACCTGTGGCAGGGTGATCCGGCAGTCTGGTCGGGCCAGGCCCCCATTTGCTTCCCGATCTGCGGTGGCCTTCGTGACGGCCACGCAATGACCATGGGCGGCCGCGAGGTAAAGCTCGCCCGCCACGGCTTTGCGCGCAAGCAGGAGTGGAAGCTCGAGGAACAGAGCGACAACATGGTTGCGCTGAGCTTAAGCTCTGCCGACCATGCCGAGTTGCTCGAGCAGTACCCGTATCCGTTTAAGATCGTTGCTCGTTACACGATCGATTCGGAAAAGGTTGACGTGTCGTACGAGGTGACCAATGAGGGCACCGAGGACATGCCGTTCTTTGTGGGCGGTCACCCCGGCTTTAAGTGCCCGCTCGACGAGGGCGAGTCCTATGACGACTACGAGCTTCGTTTTGAGCAGCGTGAGGCCACCGACCTCTGCACTGCCGTTCCCTCGACGGGCCTGATTGATGTTGAGCATCGCAGCAAGAACCCGATGGTTGGCCATGACCTGCCGCTGACCCACGAACTCTTTGACTTCGCGGAGACCATCTTTGACGTGCTCGAGAGCCGCGTGGTTACGCTGACCAAGAAGACCGAGGACAAGGGCGTGCGCCTGACGTTCCCCGATATGCCGTACCTGATTGTGTGGAGCAAGCCCGAGGGTGACTTTGTGGCCGTGGAACCGTGGGGCGGCCTGTCCACCTGCTCCGACGAGGACGATATTCTGGAGCACAAGCGCGGCTGCCTGGTGGCCAAGCCGGGGGAGACCGTCACCCGCGGCTTTGAGATCGAGATCCTTTAACGAGCTATCGTATGTTTGGGGTCGCGCGTGTCGTGCCCCGGAAACAGGAGTTCAATATGATTCTGACCGTTACCATGAACCCGTCGATTGATACGCGCTATCAGCTCGACAAGCTGATCATCGACGATGTTAACCGCGTGACGCCCGAAAAGACCGCTGGCGGCAAGGGCCTCAACGTGAGCCGTGTGCTGCTGCAGTTGGGCGACGATGTGCTCGCGACCGGTCTGCTCGGCGGACACATGGGTGCCTATATGGCCGAGCTTATGGATGCCGACGGCGTCAAGAACGACTTTGTGCCCATCGCCGGTGAGACGCGCATTTGCCTGAATATTCTGCACGAGGGTAATCAGACCGAGCTGCTGGAGAGCGGCCCGCAGATCGCTCCGGCCGAGCTCGAGGCCTTTACGGCCAAGTTTGCCGAGCTTGCAGCGAAGGCGGACGTTGTGACGCTTTCGGGCTCGCTGCCGCGTGGCGTCGATGCCGGCTACTATGCCGAGCTCGTCAAGATCGCCGAGGAGGCGGGTGCCAAGGTGCTGCTCGACACTTCGGGTGCATCGCTGGAGGCCGCGCTGGAGTCCGACGCTAAGCCTGAGCTCGTAAAGCCCAACCTGACCGAGATTAACGGCCTGCTGGGTACGTCCTTTACGACCGATGATGTCGATGCCCTGCGCGAGGCGCTTGCCGCCGATGACCGTTTTGCCGGTATCCCCTGGGTTGTCGTTTCGATGGGCGCTGCCGGTTCGGTTGGCTTCCATGAGGGTCGCGCGTTCCGCGCCAAGACGCCCGCGATTGCGGCTGTGAACGCGACGGGTTCCGGTGACTCGACCATCGCCGGTTTTGCGCATGCCATTGCTGCTGGTGCCGACGACGTCACGGTGCTCAAGACCGCCAATACCTGCGGCAAGCTCAACGCCATGGATCCCAAGACCGGCCACCTGGTCATGGACCGCTGGGACGAGGTCTACAACAGCGTAGAGGTAACCGAACTTTAGAGTTACGGCGTACCGAACAAAACGAGAGTGGATAATCTCCCATTTTGGGCTCGCAAGCGGGCTTAGAGTGGGAGATTTTCCACTCTCATGAGAGGCAGCTAATTTGGGACGGGGCTATTTTGACTACTTCTAGATGCAAAGTAGTCAAAATAGCCCCGTCCCAAATTAGCTGCCCTTGCACCAAAAACGGCGCCCGCCGGCGATGTTGCCGGCGGGCGCCGTTGTCTTGAAGACGAAATGATCCGTTTTCCTCCGTCCCCAAGGGATCATTACAGCGAGTCGATAAAGCGCTGCTGGGCGGCGCGACCGGCTTCGTCCCATTTAAAGACGCCGGCGTTGTCGAGCACGTGGCCAAACACCATGCCGACCTCCTCATGCAGGATGTCGATGGCGTTGTCGGCCGTAAGCTCGTCGGCACGGCGGGCAAAGACATCCTTGGCCCATGCGGCGTGGCTGCGGCAAAGGTCGTCGCCCTCGAGCGCGCCGGCAAGGTCGTAACTGACATCGGCCTTGGCTGCCAGCAAGTGCTCGCGGACAGCGCCGAGCTCGGGAACCAAGCGCGGCGGCAAAATGGCCAGGCCCATGACCTCGATCAGGCCGATGTTCTCCTTCTTAATATGGTGGTACTCGGCATGCGGGTGAAATACGCCCAGCGGATGCTCGTCGGTTGTGATGTTGCAGCGAAGCGCCAGGTAGGCCTCGTAGATCTCGCCGCCGGCATTGCCGCGAGAGTCGACGCGGCGGATGACGGGCGTCACAGTGTTATGCGCCACGCCGTCGGCTGTGTGCGCGATGACGCCCACAGACTCATCGGTCCACTCGCGCCAGGCGAGGATAATCTTCTCGGCGGCGTCGAGCAGTTGGGTGCGGTCGTGCGAGCGCAGTCTCAGCACCGAAAGCGGCCACTGCAACACGGTGCCGCTGACCTGGTCAAAGCCGGGCACGTTAAACTGCGAGACCTCGGCGGCATGCATCATGGGGAACTCGTGCGCGCCGCCCTGGAAGTGGTCGTGCGACAGAATCGAGCCGCCCACGATGGGCAGGTCGGCGTTGGAGCCAATAAAGTAGTGCGGGAACAGGTCCACAAAATCGAGCAGGCAGGTCAGTCCCTTACGGTCGACGTGCATCGGGCGATGCTCGGAGCTCATAGCAATGCAGTGCTCATTAAAGTACGCGTACGGGCTGTACTGGAAGCCCCAGCGCTCGCCGTTGAGCTGGATGGGGATAACGCGCAGGTTCTGGCGAGCGGGATGGGCGCCGCCGTCGGCTGCGGCGGAGCGTCCAGGGTAGCCCTCGTTCTCGATGCACAGTTGACAGGCGGGATACTTCTCGCCCGTGTTCTTTGCGGCGCCGGCCGCGGCAATGTCGCGCGGGTCCTTCTCGGGCTTCGACAGGTTAATGGTGATTTCCAGGTCGCCCCAGTTGGTGGGGGTGCTCCATTTGATATTGCGCGCGATGGCGGCGCGGCGCACGTAACCGGCGTCACAGCACAGACCATAGAACCAGTCGGTCGCGGCGCGGGGTTCGTTGACGCCCATGCGTCCGTTGAACTCCTCGTTTACAACCGAAGGCCTCGGCATGAGCGCGCCCATGATGCGCATGGCGATGCGGTCACGGCCCGACGCCGTGTCCTCGGCAGCGCCGTTGGCAACGGCGTCCTCGGAAAGCGCGGCAAGCGTGCCCTCCAGATCAAAATTGGGGAGCGTATCGGGGTGCAAGAGCGAGAGCTTCTCGTTCTGCATCGCCCAAGCCATGTCGAGCGCAGGACCCGTGGCGCCGATGCACTCGAGAATGGTGTTGTAGGCCCAGATGCGGTCATCCTGTCCGATCATGGATCGATGGATGGCATACTCAATCAGGCCCTGCGCGGCCTCGCGCACATCAGTCATTACAGCCATGCCGCGTAAGCCCCCTTGTCAGAAATTGCGTAGTGGCGGGCAGAGCCCTCGCCCAGCCAGCCGTTCATCTTGGTGATGAAGGTGTCGACTAGGTCGAGTGGCACAAAGGCCTGGATGGTGCCACCAAAGCCGCCACCGTGGATGCGGACGGCGCCGCGGCCGTCGAGCACATGCTCGGCCAGCGCCAAGGCATACATGGAAGGTTGCTCGGAGCCCAGTTTGGCGACGACATTCTGCAGGTACATGGCGGAGCTGGCACCGGACTCGCGCGTCAGGACCAGGAACTGGTCGATGTCGCCGGCGCTAAGGGCTGCCCAGCGCTTATCGACCAGGCCGTTCTCGTACCAGTAGTGAACGGCGCGCAGGCAGGCACGGTCGCCCAGCTTGGCGCGTAGCTCAGGGAGCTTGGCGTCAAAATCCGTCACGTTTACCTCGCACAGGCGTGTCTTGCCAAACTCGGCGGCGATGTCCTGCATCTCGCGCGGAACGGCGGCGTAGTCGTCGGTAGCTGCCACATGGTCGGCGCCAACCTTAACGAGCACGAGCGCATAGCCGTGATCCTCAAAGTTGAGTTCGAGCTTCTGGGTTTTAGGCTGAGCCTGGTCCTCAAAGTCCATGTAGGCGAGGCCGCCCAGGCACACGGCGGCCTGGTCCATCAGACCGCAGGGCTTGCCGTAATAGTTGTTCTCGGTGCGCTGGCTCATCTGGGCGAGCGCGACGGGCTCAATGGCGGGTGCGCCCCAGAGCGCCTCCATGGCACGACCGTACGCCGCCTCGACGGCGGCAGAGCTCGAAAGGCCGCCGCCCGAGGGGACGGAGCAGGTGAAGGCGAAGTCGAAGCCCTGGGGCTCAACGCCCAGAGCGGCGATTTCGTGGGCCATACCGCGGACGAGGCTCGCGGACGTGCCCTTCTCGGGCTCTTGAATATCCAGCGTGTCGAGCGTGATCTCAAAGGTAGGATAGCCCTCGTCGGCGACGCGGATCTTGTTGGAGTCGGTTGCCACGGCGATACCGTCAACGGCGACATCGAGCGAGCCGGCGATAACATGGCCGCCCTCGTGATCGGTGTGATTGCCGCTGATCTCAGAACGCCCGGGCGCGTGCACGTAGAGCACCTGGCGGTCGCCGATGGGTCCAAACTCCTCCTCAAACAGCTTGGTGAGCATGGTGAGTGTCTTTTCGTCGGGGGTGGTCATGGGAGTCCTTTCCTTGGCGCGCACGGGTGAGTTTTGCGTCGCTATGAGTACGTTAACAACTTGAAGCGGCATGAACCAAGTGTTCACGATGCCGCACGTTACGGGCTATGTTAACGTACTCATAACAGATCGCTTGCCACTTTTTGAGAATCCGGTAGTCGGTAGAATTACAGCCGTGAACGGTACCGCCGTATGGACTTATAAAGCAGAAGAGATACAGATAGAAAAAGTAGAGTACGTTAACATGCGTCCGACGATAGCGGGCCTCGGCGCGGGGTGTATTTCTGCCCGGGCCGGCATGCACGCTATTCAGATCTCGCAAGGGTGAAGGTGATTCTGTGGCAAGGCGCTCGTCCAACGATACAGGTACGCGTCCGGTCTCCATGGCCGACGTCGCCCGCGCTGCTGGCGTTTCGCAGCAGACGGTTTCGCGCGTCGCCAACGGCTTGCCCAACGTTAACGAGCAGACGCGCCAGCGCGTGCAGGCCGCTATGCAAGAGCTCGGTTTTCGTCCGAGTTATGCCGGCCGCTCGCTGCGCGACGGCCGTTACCATTCGGTCGGTCTGTGCGTCAACGATATCACCAAGTTTGGCAACCTCTCAATGATCGACGGCATCGCCAGCGCTGCTCGCGAGCATAATTGCGCCATCACGCTGGTCGAGATGTCCAAGACCGAGGAGTTTTCGCTTGCCGAGGCCACGCGTCGTATGGCTGCGCTGCCGGTGGACGGCATTATCATCGGCATGAGCCGCATGGCGCCCGATTTTGAGACGTTTGATCCGCTGCCGGGCATTGGCACGGTTATTGTTACCATGTACGCGCACCCGCGGGTGACCACGGTCGATTCCGACCATTACGGCTGCTCGCTCTTGCTTATGGATCATCTGTTTGAGCTGGGGCACGAGCAAATTCGCTATATTGGCGGCCCGTCGTTCTCGGTCGACGAGCAATTTCGTCGCGCCGGCTGGCAGGATGCGCTCGAGCATAAGCACATTAAGCCGCAGGCGCCGCTCGAGGGCGACTGGTCTGCCAACAGCGGCTACGAGGCCGGCAGGTACCTGGCCGAGCACGATCGCACCATGACGGCGATTTATGCGGCAAACGATCAGATGGCAAATGGCGCGATTGCCGCGTTGCGTGATAGCGGCCTGCGCGTGCCCGAGGACGTAAGCGTGGTGGGCGTCGACGATTCGCTCGACGACTTTGTCGCGCATAACGAGCTCACGACCGTTCGGTTTGATTTACATCAGCGTGGACGCGAGGTGTTTGAGCACGCGGTTCCCGAGGCGGGTACGGCGGGCAAAACCGTTGCTATCCGTATTCCCGGCCAGCTCATTATTCGACATAGCACGGCGATGTCACGCTCATAGTTTGCGCAGGTAAACGACGATTTATCGTATTTCAATAACAATCGGTAAGGATGCCGGCAGATAACAGTTGGAATGCTGCCAAGTGCTATGATAGACAAGTTATTTTGTCTATCTAGGAGGCTTTGTCTGATGGAGATCACCAAGGATATCCGCTACATTGGCGTCGACGACCACGACATTGACTTGTTCGAGGGCCAGTACGATGTGTCCGAGAACGGTATGGCATACAACAGCTACGTTATCTTGGGCGATAAAATCGCTGTCGCCGATTCGGTCGACGGTGGTTTTGTCGACGAGTGGCTTGGCAACCTCGAGGCCGCGCTCGATGGCCGTACGCCCGACTACCTGGTCATCCATCATATGGAGCCTGATCACTCCGCCGGTATCGCCGCCTTTATGGAGCGCTATCCCCAGGCGCAGATTGTGGCCAGCATGGGTGCTTTCCGCATGATGGTCAACTACTTTGGCACCGACTTCCCCGAGCGCAAAATGGTTGTCAAAGAGGGCGATGTGCTCGACCTGGGCGGCCACAGCCTGACCTTTATCGGCGCCCCCAATGTTCACTGGCCCGAGGTGCTCTTCTCCTATGAGGCCACCGACAAGGTGCTCTTTAGCGCCGACGGCTTTGGCAAGTTTGGCGCCAACGACATCGAGGATCCCGAGGGCTGGGCTTGCGAGGCTCGCCGCTACTACTTTGGCATCGTCGGTAAGTTCGGCAAGTTTGTGCAGGCCGTGCTCAAAAAGGCTGCCGATCTGGATATTCAGATCATCTGCCCGCTCCACGGTCCTGTCCTTACCGAGAATCTGGGCTATTACCTCGACACCTACAACACTTGGTCGAGCTATCAGCCCGAGGACGAGGGCATCACGATTGCCTATGCGAGTGTGTATGGACATCTGAAGGCTGCCGTCGAGGAGCTCGCCGCAGCGCTCGAGGCTCGCGGCCAGAAGGTTTCCGTCTTTGACCTGGCTCGCGACGACATGGCCGAGGCCGTTGAGGATGCGTTCCGCTATGACCGCCTGGTGCTCGCCTCCATCACCTATCAGGGCGAGATCTTCCCGTTCATGAGCACCTTTATCCACACGCTCGCCGAGCATGCCTACCAGAACCGCACCGTGGCGCTCGTCGAGGCCGGTTCCTGGACGCCCGCCGCTGCCAAGGTTATGACCAAGGAGCTCGAGGGCATGAAGGACATCACCCTGGCGCAGAACAAGGTGACTGTCCTGGGCTCGCTCAACGACACATCGCGCGCCCAGATCGAGGCCCTCGCCGACGAGCTTTCCAAGTAGCGATATTTCGCTTTTAACGGGCAAAACCACCACAAAGGGGACAGGCACCTTTGTGGTGGTTTTTGTTTAAGCGCCGGCGATGATGAGGGCTGGACGTGCGCTGTCGGCGGCCTCGGCGATTGAGGTGGCGACGGCGGCGTCGGGGTCGCTGTCCATCACGATGATGTCGACGTCGGCAAGCTCGGCAAAACGGTACATGCCGCGTCCGTTGACCTTACTGGCGTCCATGAGGGCGACGCTTTGACGGGCGGCACCGACCATAGCCGCTTTGGTCTCGGCCATCTGCGGAAAGTCGGTCGTAAAGCCGCAGCCGGGAACAAAAGCGCCAGGACACATGACGGCAAGGTCGGCGTGGACCATTTGGAGCGCCTGCATGGTAAGTGGGCCGTACAGATAGCGATGACCTTTGCGCAGTGCCCCGCCCAGCATGACGACATCGACCGAGGGCATGCTCTCGTCAATATAATCGGCGATGGTAATGTCGGCCGTGATAACGGTGATGCCGTCGCGCTGATCGAGGAGCCGGACGAATTCGAGCGCCGTGGTGCCCGAGTCGACGAGCAGCGTGTCGCCGTCATTAACGAGCTCGATGGCGCTTTGCGCGATGGCCTGCTTGGCGGCGACGTTGACATTGATGCGGCGATCTTGCGTGGAGACGGTCAGGCGTTTGTGGAGCGATACGGCACCACCATGTGTGCGACGCAGCTTGCCTGCTTCGGCGAGCGCGTCCAGGTCGGCGCGGGCGGTGACGGAGGACACGCCAAAGGTCTGGGCGATTTCTGCTACCTGCACCGAGGCGTTATGCTCGAGTATTTCCATAATGGCGGTACGGCGCTCGTCAGCAAAAGCACGGTTGGTAGCTTGGGCCATGTTTGCTCCATTCTCGGCTATATTTGCAGGAATTGTGTTGACTCTATTTTCGTTCATTTTCTTTTTGAGTAAGAAAACACCTTTCGATTACTTATCTTTTCTATAAAAGAAAGACGCTAAACGCTCAAAATACAATATCGAACACGCCCACTCGGTTCCAATTCCTTCCGTTTACTTTTCAAAAACGACTGTATTGGCCTGCATGGACTCAATATCTCGCACGTGCAAAGCCGCTGAATTTCATACAATGAACGCAGTAAAACGCAAGGTAAAACGCCTTGTGAACAACTACGCCCGATGTCCAGATGCGGGCGAGGGAGAGGAGCAAACGCTCATGGCACTTGTTACCACCGAAAAGATGCTCAAGGACGCTCAGGCCGGCCACTACGCCGTCGGCGCGTTCAACGTCGAGAACCTCGAGTTTGTTATGGCCGTTCTGGCCGCTGCCGAGGAGACCAAGTCCCCCGTCATCATGCAGACCACCCCGGGCACCATCAAGACCGCTGGTCTGGACTACTTCTACGGCATGGTGAAGGCCGCTGCCGAGCGCGCTTCCGTGCCCGTCGCTCTGCACCTCGATCACGGCGATGGCTATGACCGCTGCATGCAGGCTTTCCGCACGGGCTACACCTCCGTCATGATCGACGGCTCGCACGAGTCCTTCGAGGACAACATTGCCCTGACCAAGTCCGTCGCCGACGCTGGCCGCGCCATGGGCGTGCCCGTCGAGGCCGAGCTCGGCAAGGTTGGCGGCAAGGAGGACGACGGTCCCGCGGTTGAGGGCGAGAGCCCCTACACCGATCCTGCCGAGGCCAAGGAGTTCGTCGAGCGCACTGGCTGCACCTCGCTGGCCATTGGCGTTGGCACCAGCCACGGCGTGTACACGAGCGATCCGCACATCGAGCAGTCCGTGGTCAAGGCCATCCGCGACGCCGTCGACGTGCCGCTGGTTCTGCACGGCACTTCCGGTGTGCCCGATGAGCAGGTTGCCGAGGCTGTGAAGAACGGCATCTGCAAGGTTAACTACGCTACCGAGCTGCGTCAGGCCTACACCAAGGGCTTCATGGCCTACATGGCCGAGAACCCCGCCTGCTTCGATCCCAAGAAGCCGGCCAAGGAGGGCATGCGTGAGATCACCGAGCTGGTTAAGATCCGCATGACCAACCTCAACTCTGTGGGCAAAGCAGAGTAACAGCAAGGGTACTCTGATCCCACCGGGCCGTCCGGAAACGGAAAAGGGCCTATCTCTCAGAACGTCCTCGGACATGTCGGAAGCCCCGCTGCGCGCACGCGCTGCGGGGCTTCCTCCGTCTCGATGTCCACCAAAAGGTTGCGCACGGGGTGTGCTGCTAGGTCCCGTTCGTTGGCAGTATTATGCCGCGGCTGCTGCAAAGAAGCGCTAAAGAAAGGCTTAATCAGGTTTGTTACAACAATGAAACCGCAGGTCAAAGGTATCGAATAACACTCTTGAAAGGTTTTGAGCTTAAGGGCTTTCTAAGGTTTGCGGCTCGGATGTGGCGCGGACGTGCGGAGCGTGTGACTGATCGCTGTTAGCGCTGCGGTGCGGCGGCGCGTACCTGTTCGATGACCTTTTCCATGGTGGCGTCGATGCGGTCTTTCTTGAGCTCACATTCCCAGACGGTGATGGGCGTCCAGCCCATTTGGGTAAGCGCGTCGATGGCGGCTCGGTCGCGCTCGACGTTGCGGCGAAACTTTGCCTCCCAAAACTCAACATTGCGCTTGGGCTGGCTCGGATTGCACTTAGGGCAGCGATGCCAAAAGCAGCCGTTGACGAAAATGGCGATCTTGCGCCCGGGAAAGGCGATGTCGGGCTTGCCGGGTACCTTCCATTCCAGACGGTATCCCGTAAGGCCCGCTGCCCGCAGGCGCTGGCGAACGAGCAGCTCGGGTTTGGTGTTGGCGCGCTTGTTGCCCTTCATGGACTTTTTTATAGCGGCGCGACGGCGCACCAGTTCGCGCTCGTCAGCGGAGAGGTCCGAGGTATCGATGCCGTCGAGCAGACCTGGTTTGGGACGCTTTTTGCTGCGGCGCTTAGGTGCGCGCTTGGGTTTGGCGGCAGATTCGTCGGACGTGGTGGCCTTGGCATCGTTGGCGGCGTTAGCCTCAAGCCGGTCTTCCTTCAGCTCAATCAGAGCATCGATAAGCCCTTTGTCGGCGGGCATCCATTCCACCGTAGCAAGCGAGGTGCGCGGAATCCAGCGGATATCGAGCTGGCGGTCGTGCTTCTGGGGCTCATCGGAGTCATCGGCGAGCGAGCAGTAGTAGCACTCCATGGAGAGATGAAAATCGGGGTAGTCGTACTCAACGGTATAGAAATCGCGCAGGTTGGTGACTTTTACCTGCAGCTCTTCTATGAGCTCGCGGCGTACGGCGTCCTCGGGCGTCTCGCCGCGCATGAGCTTGCCACCGGGAAACTCCCAAAGTCCCCGCATGTCGCCATAGCCGCGCTGCACGGCAAGCAGCTCATCGGATCCTTCCTTGCGAATAATCCCAGCGGCAACATGAACAGTCTTCAACAGGAGTCCTCTCTCAACATCGACACATGACAAGGCAGCTCATTTGGGTAGTCTTTTTGGGACGGGGCTTTTTTAGCTGCCCTATGTCAAATGCGGCCTCATGCTTCGAAGGCTACGGATAGGGTAGCTAAAAAAGCCCCGTCCCAAAAAGACTACCCCTACCTTACGCAACGGTAAGGCAAGCGTAAGCGATATCGATGGTAGCCGACTCGGCTTCTTGCGACTATAGATGCCGTAGACTAATCGCAAGAAAGGACTCGGTATGCAAACCACGCACATGGCGACCCCGGTACTGGAAGTCGTGCATCTCGAAAAGGTATACGGAGCGCTGGGCAACGTGACCCGCGCGCTCAACGACGTCAGCTTTACCGTCAACCGCGGCGAATTCGTTGGCATCATGGGCGCTTCGGGCTCGGGCAAGTCGACGTTGCTCAACTGCGTGTCGACCATCGATAGTGCCACAAGTGGCACGATCCGCATCAACGGCCAGGACGTGACGCGCATGAAGCAGGCTAAGCTTTCGCAGTTCCGCCGCGAGGAGCTCGGCTTTATCTTCCAGGACTCCAACCTGCTCGATACGCTCACGGCACGCGAGAACATCGCCCTGCCGCTCACCATCGCCCGCACAAGCTCGGCAGAGATCTCGACCCGCGTGCAGGATGTGGCAGCGCGCCTGTCCATCAGTCAGGTGCTCGACAAGTATCCCTACCAAATGTCCGGCGGTCAGCAGCAGCGCGTTGCCGCGGCTCGCGCGCTCGTCACCGACCCCACCATGATCATGGCCGACGAGCCCACCGGCGCCCTCGATTCCAAGAGCGCTCGCCTGCTGCTCGAGAGCCTGGAGGCCCTTAACCGCCGCCTGCGCGCCACCGTGCTCATGGTCACGCACGACAGCTTTGCCGCCAGCTACACGAGCCGTGTGCTGTTTATTCGCGACGGCAAGATCTTCACCGAGCTGCGCCGCGGAGACACCGACCGCCGCGAGTTCTTCGACCGCATTATGGAGGTCGTTGCCATGATGGGCGGTGAGGGCTCCGATGCTCTGTAAACTCGCTTGGGGCAACGTCCGCCGCGCCGGCCGCGACTACCTCGTCTACCTTTTGACGCTCACCCTGGGCGTCACGGTCTTCTATGCCTTTAACACCATCTCGATGCAGGTCGACATCGCCGGAATCGATGAAGAGGGCTTGGCGCAGGTTATGGGCAGCATGCTCGGCTACCTGACGTACTTTTTGGCCGGTGTCATGGCCTTTTTGATGGTGTATGCCAATAACTTCATCATGAAACGCCGCAAGAAGGAGTTTGGCCTGTACCAGGTACTCGGCATGGGGCGCGGGCGCGTCGCCACGATCATGGCGCTCGAGACCGTGATAGTATCGGTTGTGGCCTTTGTCGCCGGCATTGTGTTGGGTGTGGGACTCTCCCAGCTCATGACGTTCTTTACGGCCTCGCTCTTTAAGACACAGATCGCCAATTTCCACTTCTTTTTCTCGGTGCATGCGTTCAACCTGACCCTTGCCTGCATGCTCGTAATGTTTGTGCTCACGCTACTGCTGAACCTTCGCGCCGTGCGTCGTACCAAACTCATCGAGCTTATGGGTGCCGAGCGTCGCAACGAGAGCATCAAGACACGCAACCCCTGGATCGCGATTGCCATCTTTGCCGTGGGCGTGGTGCTTGTGGGCGTGGCCTATTACCGTCTGCTACGTGATGGGTTCCCGCTAACCGCGACGGACAGCAAGCTGCAAGAGGCCATGAACCAGTTTGGCATTACGACCGCTATGGTTACCGTGGGTACCTTTGCCCTGTTTTGGGGACTCTCGGGCATGCTTATCAAGCTGCTGCAGAGCCTGCGCGGCGTGTATTGGCGCGGCCTCAACATGTTTATCGTGCGCCAGCTTGCGGCCAAGGTCAACACGGTGTGCTTTTCGATGGGCGTCATCGCGATGCTCCTGTTTTTGGCCATCACCTCGGTGACGTGCGGTATGTCGATTGCCAATGTGATGAACGAGAATCTGGAGCGCTATACGCCGGCCGATATGTCGCAGACGTATGTCTATTACACGCCCGATACGCTCGACTACTACAAAGAGTATGTCAATCCGTCTGAGGCCGATCGCATGGTGCTGGCCGATACAACGGTCGATTTGTACCCCGCATGGCACGGTAAGGACAAGTCGGCGGACAACAACGACGAGACCGGCAAGAAGGTCAATATCGCCGATGTTGCCGGTGAGCATGTGCAGATTGATTCGTATCTAAGTTACCCGTTTGGCGGTTCGAGCCCTTCGGTGTCTGCGGGTGAGATGTGCAAGACCATGGGCGAAAAGCTTCCCAAGGCGTTCGGGGGCAGCAAGCCCGATGCGATAGGTCTGTTTGTGACGCCGGCGAGCCAGTACAACAAGCTGCGTCAGATGATGGGCGAGGAGCCGGTGAGCATTGGCCGCGACCAGTACTTGCTTACGTGTGATATGGGCGGTGAGCTGATCGACCTGTACACCAAGTATATGGCCGGCGGCCATGCCCTTACCTTGGGCGGGCATACGCTCAAACCCGCAACCGATAAGTCGGACGAAGATACGGCGGCCATCGCCAACTCGGCGATGGGCAGTAATCCGGGTACCGTCGTCGTTGCCGACGAACTGTTGTCCCAACTTAATCTGCAGCCGTATTCCAGTAGCCTGCTCGTTAACTACAAACAGGGGATGGATACGACCGAGGCAGACGAGAGCATTAAATACACTGTGCTCGACAATCTGCTCGTTGACGGCAAGGAGCCGGGATCGTGGGGAATCTTCATCACACGCTCCGAGATGTACGCGCAAGCAGCGCAAATGAACGGTCTTATTAGCTACCTAGCCATCTACATCGGCTTTGTATTGGTCGTTGCATGCGCGGCGATTCTGTCGATCCAGCAACTCTCCAACGTGGCCGACGGCAGCCGCAGCTATCGTGTGCTGGCACAGATCGGCTGCGACGACCGCCAGATTCGCCATTCGGTGATGGCGCAGCAGGCGGTATTCTTCCTGTTCCCGCTGGCAGTGGGTCTGGCGCACTCCTTTGTGGCACTTAAGGTGATTATCGAGCTGGTGAGCATATTCGGAAATATGAGCATCGGCGGCACCGTGGGCCTCACCTGTGCAATCTTCCTGGCAGCATACGGTGGCTACTTCCTGGTGACGTACCTCATGAGCGCCGGAATGGTGCGAGCTGCCATAGCCACCCGCTACAGCGAGTAACTCATCCAGTTTGGAATCATTGTAGGTTGAGCATAAGTCAGCGAAAGCGCCCCTAAGCGAGTAAGGTGACGTGAAAGAGGAGGGAAGCGTACTTTTGTACGCGACCGACGACTGAACGTCAGATTGCTCGCTCAGGGGCGCTTGCAGCGTCGAGCCGTTATGCGGTTTGGTAAAACCGCGTAACCCTTCCTTCGCGGCGGTTTTTTGCCTATCTGGTGTGTCTCGGATGCAAGTGAGTAGACTTATTTAGATATGCCGAGCACATCGCGACAAATGTTCAATAAAATCGCAGGTCAGAGCCGCGGCGTTTTGGGCCGTGCTCGACCTCCTGCAAAAAGTCTACTCACTTGGTCTTACTGCTAGAAGACCGCCACAAGGGAAGGCAGCTCTCTTGCGGCGGCTGGCGTTTGCCCAGATAAAACCTACCAAAATAAACCTGTCCCTTTTTGGCAGGTTAACGCTTCCAAAAGTGGAGGATGAGCGTGGTTCGGTTTTGCTGCTCGGTTTTGACCAGGATGTTGTGGATGTGGGTCTTGACGGTGCCCACGGCAAGGAATAGCTCGTCAGCAATCTCTTGGTTCGACTTGCCCAGCACAACCAGACGCAAAACCTCGGCCTCGCGGTTGGAGAGCCTGTAGGCGTTGCGATAGAAGGGCATTTGCTCTTCGATGTGTCGATCAAGATCGTTGACGTTCTTTTCCTCGGGCGCCTTCTCCATGCGAATTGAAAGCACGTGGTATGAGTAGATGATCAGCAGAATCGCAAAGTAGCACGCAAAGACGTTCTCGCTAAAGTTGCGCTCAGATAGATAAAGCTGCAGCCAAGAGGGTGCCAGACTCATGGGGATGACAAGGATGTTGTAGAAATCTTCGGCAACGATGCAACCGACCAGAATAGCGCCGATAATCAGGTGCTTTCGCTGGTTGTTAACGCGTGCCTTCAGCTCAACCTCCGTACTTTTATGAGCCGTCCAAAAGATATACAGTCCCACAAAGAGAAGGAATACCTGACGCATCGTGTAGTAGAGCCACTGACGCATGGGGCCGGAGGGGACAGCGACGATAGTCAGCGACTCTAACAGCAAAAACATTAAGACGGGGATAGTGAACTGCTTTTTTGAATGCTTATCGAGCAAGTCCATGGCAATCAGCCAAATAAAAGCCTGTGAAATGGTCGCCACAAGGGTCCGAAACGCAGGCATGGTAATTGCGTAATAGTCGCTGGCCGGAAAAGTCTCGTTTTGCAACGTGTATTCAAAAAAGAAGATCTCGGTCATCTCGATGGCGTAGCAAATAAAAACGCCGCTGCCATAGATAAAGAAGCGTCGATGGGACGAGGCGTAGGCGGCAAGCGAAAGCACTGCCGTCACAATACAGATTACGAGTATCGCTAAGGTATAGAAGAACATGAGCGTGTCCATTTGTCACCGTCCTGCCTCATTTAAACTCTTATGGAGCCCGCTATTTCCCACGGGTATACTTGTCTCAGCCGGTCGTTCCATTGCGGATTAGAGACCTGATACAGCATAGCCGTATACCGTTCGCGGTTCCAGACGGTAAACCCCCTGCAAGCCCGCTGCCTGCGGGTTTATATTGGTTTATAGAGGGTGTAACTCCGTGAACGGTCTTTAATCCCGAATAAACTAGGTAAAAATTGCACACGGGTGAATGATGGTCTTGTCAACACGAGGTGTGATGTACGAGCGCCTCACAGTTAATAAGTCGGCAAGACCGGCGGAAAGGAAATCGATATGGCACTGCCTAAGGATTTCATCGACACCAACGACTTCACCAAAGAGCAGATCCTGGCTATCGAGGATCTTGGCCTGGCAATGAAGAAGGCCATCAAGGTTGACGGTTATTATCCGCACCTGCTCCGCAACCAGAGCCTTGGCATGATCTTCCAGCAGGTCTCCACCCGCACCCGTCTTTCCTTCGAGACGGCCATGACCGACCTCGGCGGCCATGCTCAGTTCTATGGCCCTGGCACCATCCAGCTCGGCGGTCACGAGTCCCTGGGCGACACCGCTCGCGTTATGGGCTCGCTGCTCGACATCATGATGGCTCGCGTTGACCGTCACAAGGACGTCGTCGGCCTCGCCGAGGGCTCCGCTGTGCCCGTCATCAACGGCATGTCCGAGTTCAACCATCCCACGCAGGAGATGGGCGACCTCATGACCATGCTCGAGAACCTCCCCGAGGGCAAGAAGATCGAGGACTGCACCCTGGCCTTCATCGGCGATGCCACCCAGGTCTGCGTCTCCCTCATGTTCATCGCCTCCAAGGTCGGCATGAAGTTTGTCCAGTTTGGACCTAAGGGCCACCAGATTCCCGACGGCGGCCTGCACGTTGGCACCGTCGAGGAGCGCGCCGAGTTCGGCAAGCAGATGATGGCCATCGCCGAGGAGAACTGCAAGGTCTCCGGCGGCTCGGTTGTCATCTCTGACGACATCGAGTGCATCAAGGGCGCCGACTTCATCTACACCGACGTGTGGTATGGCCTGTACGACGAGGAGGTCTCGGGCGAGAACTACATGGACGTGTTCTATCCCAAGTATCAGGTCACCATGGACATGATGAACTTCGCCGGCCCCAACTCCAAGTTCATGCACTGCCTGCCGGCCACCCGTGGCGAGGAAGTCGTCGACGAGGTCATGGACGATCCCGAGCGCTCCCTGTGCTGGGTCGAGGCCGAGAACCGCAAGCACTCCATCCGTGCTCTCCTTGCCGCCCTGGGCAAGCGCACTCCGCTCAACGACGAGGGTGTCGAGTACTCCGCCAAGGCTGAGCTCCACGCCGCTCTCGAGGCTCTCGAGCAGCTCTAAGCCTCAAGGCTTCTAAAAGCATGTTTGCGGGCGGTGGATGCTCGTCTCCTGTCGCCCGCTCACCGAGGCCCAAGCAATTGCCTTAATACCTTAGGGCCTCGAATCTGTCCAA
>NZ_JBNPOK010000014.1:0-55350 GCF_050315135.1 Collinsella sp. SGI.033 | reverse complement strand
AACGCCCCCAACTGCCGAACTGCCGAACAAAAAACGGGCGAGGATCATGGGACCCTCGCCCGTTTTTGTTTTGGGCAATGTTTCGGCTGCGCCGCTACTTGC
The DNA here is from genome assembly GCF_050315135.1 of Collinsella sp. SGI.033. Classification (NCBI taxonomy): domain Bacteria; kingdom Bacillati; phylum Actinomycetota; class Coriobacteriia; order Coriobacteriales; family Coriobacteriaceae; genus Collinsella; species Collinsella sp. SGI.033. The sequence goes on along the minus strand of NZ_JBNPOK010000014.1, from coordinate 55,248 downwards.
TGGCGGCCGCCTTCTTTGTGGTCGTCTTTTTCGCGGCAGCCTTCTTGGCAGTCGTCTTTTTCGCCGTGGTCTTCTTCGCCGTACTCGCCTTGGTCGTCGTCTTGCGGCCGCGGGCGGGCTTCTTCTCCTTGGTCGGGCAGTCCATGTTGACGCAGATGCGCCACGGACCGCGCGCCGTGTTGACCACCACGATGGGAGCGCCGCACTCGGGACAGGTCTCGCCCGTCGCCTCGAGTTTGCCACGCGCCGGCAGCGGATAGCTCACGCCGCAATCGTCATAGTTGGTGCAGCGGATAAAGCGCTTGCCGCTCTTCTCGCTCTTGTGCGCAATCAGATCGCCATGGCGTCCGGCCTCGGCGCACACCTTGCACTCGCCCACCTTAAGGTCGGGCTCGTAATTGGTGGGACACGTGGGGTTCACGCAGATCTCGAAAGCCTTCTGGCGGAACGGCTGGCACTTAATGCGCGGTGCGCCGCATTCGGGACACACGGCAGCCTCGCCCTCGAGCGGGCTCACCTTGACGCCGCTCGGCACCGGATAGGTCACGTCGCAGTCGGGCCAGCCCATGCAGCCGATAAAGCTGCCGCGGGTCTTGGCGCTCGTCTTCATGACCAGATCCTTGCCGCACTTGGGGCAGGCGCCCACGCGCGCATCGGCCGTGACGGCATCGCTGATGGCGTCGCCCAGCTCCTGCGTATGCTTGAGCAGCTCATCGAGCACGCCGGCCAGCAGCGCGCGCGAGTGCGTCACGACATGCTCTTCGGTATCTTCGCCGCGCTCCACGCGGGTCATGTCGCCGTCGAGCTCGCTGGTCATATCGGGGCTCGTGATGCGCGGGGCAAACTGCGACAGTGCATCGATGATGGCGATACCCAGCTGACTCGGCTCAACGGGATCGTTTTTGAGGTAGCGCACGGCGTACAGGCGCTCGATGATGCTCGCGCGCGTGGACTTGGTGCCCAGGCCGCGCTTTTCCATCTCCTGCACGAGCTTGCCCTGGCTGTAGCGTGCGGGCGGCTCGGTCTGCTTGGCCTCGAGCTTAATGTCGAATACGTCGACCGTGTCGCCCTGCTCCAGCGGCGGCATCTGCTCGTCGCGCTTAAGGCCGTACGGATAGGCCTCGCGGAAACCAGGGGTCACGAGCACGTCGCCCGAGGCCACGAACGGCTCGCCGTTGACGTCGAGCTCGAGCTTGGTGTTCTCGATGGTCGCGGGACCCATAAGCGTTGCCAGGAAGCGACGGGCGATGAGGTCGTAGAGCTTGCGCTGGCCGCCGTCGAGCGTGGATGGGTCGCCCTCGCCCGTGGGATAGATAGGCGGGTGGTCGGTGGTCTCGACCTTGCCGCGCGTGGGCTTCATAGGACCGGCAAGCACCTTTTTGCACACGGGCGCCAGCGCCGGGTTGATCTTTGCCAGGTCGCTCACCACGGCGCCCAGATCGAGCGTCGCAGGGTACACGGTATTGTCGACACGCGGGTAGCTGATAAGACCCGCCATGTAGAGGGACTCGGCGATGCGCATCGTACGCGCAGGCGAGATGCCCTCGGCCGCAGCGGCAGCCTGCAGCGAGGTGGTCGCAAACGGCGTGGGCGGCTGCTGCTTGCGCGAGCGCTTGGTCACCGCGGCAACGGTTGCCGTCTTGGCACCGTCAACGTGACCGTACGCCGTCTCAGCAGCATCCTTGTCGGTAAAGCGCGCCGTCTTGTGCGCGATCTTAAAGCGATCGTCCTCGGTAGCAGCCTGCGCGGCAGCCATGCCGCGAATCTGCCAGTAGTCCTCGGGCACAAACGCCATGCGCTCGCGCTCGCGCTCGACCACCAAGGCGAGCGTCGGAGTCTGCACGCGGCCGGCAGAACGCACGTTGCCAAAGCCGCCAAACTTGGCGAGCGTCAGGTAGCGCGTGAGCACCGCACCCCAAATGAGGTCGATGTGCTGACGGCTCTCGCCGGCATCGGCCAGGTTCTGGTCGAGCGAGACGAGGTTATCAAAGGCCTGCGTGATCTCGGCCTTGGTAAACGAAGAATACTGGGCGCGGGCAACCGGCAAGTCGGGCGCAACCTCGCGCACCTTGTTGAGGGCGTCCGAACCAATCAGCTCGCCCTCGCGATCGAAGTCCGTGGCGATGATGACGCTGTCGGACTTCTTGGCAAGGTTCTTGAGCGAGCGAATGAGTTCTTTCTCGGCCGGCAGCTTGATAACGGGCGCCCAGGTAAGGTAGGGCAGGCTCTCGAGCTTCCAGCCTTTGATGGAGATACCGTCGGCAAGGAACGGTTTGCGCTTGGTGTCATAGGGCGGACGCGCCAGGCCATCGGGTATGTCGGCCGGCAGCATCTCGCCGTCCTCGGTGACCGAATACCAACCCAGCTTTTTATCGAACAGCACGCTGTCGCAAAAATCGGGCGCAAGGATGTGACCGGCAAGGCCGATTGTCACGCACTCCTCGCCCTTCCACTCAAAACGGTAGATGGGGGTGTTGTACACCTTGTCCTTTTTGGGCTTGCCCGTGGAAAGACGCTCGGCAATCTGACGCGCGGCGTCGTTTTTCTCGGCGATGATGAGCTTCAAAAGAGGCTCCTATCTCGTGTGTCTGCGGCTGCGCCCGCACGTACGACGGCCGACTTACGCCCTTGCTTGTTCGATCTGCCCGATGAGCCAATCGCACCAGGCATCCATGCCCTCGCCCTTGCGTGCGCTCACGGCAAACCGCGGCGCCTGCGGATTGAGGTCATCGAGTGTCTTAGTATACCTATCCATGTCAAAATCGAAAGCCGGGGCCACATCGACCTTGTTGAGCAGCTGTGCGCCAGCGTGCTGGAAGATGCCCGGGTACTTAATGGGCTTGTCGTCGCCCTCGGGCACCGAGAGAATCATGATGGACAGGTTCTCGCCCAGGTCAAAGTCGACCGGACAGACCAGATTGCCCACGTTTTCGATAAAGATAACATCGATGTTTTGAAGGCCCACTGCCTGGTCGAACGCGTCAACGGCCTTCATGATCATGTTGCCCTCGAGGTGGCACAGACCGCCCGTGTTGATCTGAATGGCGGGCATGCCGGCTTCCTTCATGGTGATGGCGTCGACATCCGAGGCGATATCGCCCTCGATGACGGCACAGCGCAGGCCGGCTTTGTCGCGCAGACGCTCGTTGGTGCCCAGAATCGTGGTGGTCTTACCAGAGCCGGGACTCGACAGCACATTGATCACATAGGTGCCTGTCTCTTTGAATCGCTGACGCAGCTGATCTGCCAGGCGCTCATTGCGCGACAGAATTGGCGATGCGATATCAATAGTTTTCTCGGCCATACTCGGCACTCCTTACTTCTACCATTTATACCCCGTCCCCAAATGGCAGGCTGGTTAATTGTCGGGGGTTTCGATCTCGATGCTGGCGATGTCGAGCTCGCGGCCGTGCAGCAGGCGCACGTTGGTGCCGCCACACTGAGGACAGCGGCAATGGAAGCGGTCGTGCTCAAAGACCTCGCGGCAGTCCAGGCACTCGCTTTGTGGATGGACTTCCTCCACGGCAAGCTCGCAGTCGCGCGTGAGCATGTCCTCGTCGCGAAACGTCTCCCACGCAAAGTCGAGCGCCTCACGCACAACTTCGGTCATATCCCCAATGCGCAGCGTTACCAAAACAGCGCGCGAGGCCCCCGCCCCACGCGCCGCGCGAATCACTGTATCGAGTATGCCGTTGACAATGCCAACCTCGTGCATACGGATTTACTCCTCGTCGTCCTCGTCGTCGTTCGAGAACAGATCCAGACGGCTCACAAACAAGCCCTCCTTGCCATCGCGCGCGGTAATGACCACGCGGGCGATGGCGAGCGAAATCTCGTAGAGCGAGAGCAGGGCGCCATACATGAGACCCAGCGTAACGGGCGAGCCGTCGGGCGTAATCACAGCCGAGCCCGCAAGCAGGCCAACGTATACGTAACGCCAGGCACCGCGGAAGGCCGCATAGGACACGATATGGAAGACAGACAGGTAGAAGATGATGAGCGGCAGCTCAAACGCCACACCAAAGCCGATCATAAAGAGCAGCTCCATGTTGACGTAGTTCTCCAGATCGGGCAGCGCCGTAGCGACGGCCGAGGTTTCGCCGATGAGCCACTCAAAGCCCGCAGGGATGATGATGAAGTAGCAAAAGATTGCGCCCAGGAAGAACAGCACCGTCGAGGCGAGCACCGTGGGCACAACCCACTTGCGCTCGTTGGGGCGAAGCGCCGGCAGGAAAAACGCCAGAATCTGCCAAATGATCATAGGCGTGCACATGACAACGGCCATCTTGAGGGCCAGCGAAAAGCGCAGACCAAAGCCGCCGAGCGTGGTGGTGATGTAGAACTTACCGTCCGGCACAAAGGAGCGGATGGGGTCTTCCAGGATGTCGAGCACCACGGGCGTGGCGAAATACAGCACGATGGCGGCGGCAAAGACCGACACGACCACGATGGTTAGGCGGCGACGGAGCTCACCCAGATGATCGAAGAGCGGCATGCGCGCAGGTCCGATAGGCATTACTCATCGCCTCCCTTCGGGGCATGGGCGGCAGCGGCGTCGTCCTCGGCCTCGAGCTCGCGAGCGAGCTGGTCGACGACGGCCTTGCGCTTGCGGGGACGACGGGCGTAGAGGTCAGCCGTCGTGGGCTCTGCCGGCTCGGGCTCGGGCTCCGGCTCTGCAGCAGGCTCGGGCTCGACGGCGGCAGCGGCAGACTCGGCGCCCTCAGCCTCACCAGCAGCACCTTCGTCCTCGGCAGCACCCTCACTCGCGGCCTTCTCGGCGGCAAGGCGGGCACGGCGCTCGGCAAAGGTCTCCTTCTTTGCGGGCGCGGCCGTCTCGACGGCATCCTCGTCCGCATCGGAATCGTCATCGACGGCAGCCTTCTTGGGCTTGACCGGAGCCGAAGCGGCCTCGCTTACCGGATCGATAATCTCGGACTGAACAACAGCCGTCATCTTTTCCTGCGTCTCGCGGAACTGACGGATGGCACGGCCGATCGTGCGGCCCATCTGCGGGAGCTTATCCGGGCCAAACAGCAAAAAGCCGAAGACCACGATGATCGCGAGCTCACCCTCTCCAATACCAAACACACATACCTCCAAGGCTCGATGTGAGTCGAGCCCGCACCGCGCCATTCGGCCGGAACTCGTCTATTCATTCGGTCAAGTATAGCGCCCGGACGTCAAAACATCCGAGCGCATCACAAACATATACCAAACGGCACGCCCTTTTTGGGGCAGGGCTTATGCCGCCGTAATTGAAATCTCCTGGTCGACACCCAGCAACTGAACCACGCGCATCACCGGGGGCTGCACGTTGACGCAGCCAAACCGCTTGTCGTGATCGGCTGCGTGGTGCGCGGCGCCCACAAGTACGCCAATACCTGTCGAGTCGATATAGCTCACCTGGGCAAAGTCGAGCTCAACGGCCTCGGTGGGCTGCTCGAGCGCCAAGTCGATGGCGTTACGCAAGCTGTCGGCATTAGAGATATCAATCTCACCGGTCACCCTGATGGTGTAGAGCTCCGGCGTGGGGTTGGTGGAAATACCCAAATCCATGTATACGCTCCTTTGCGTATCGAGAGTGCGGATAGTACTGGACGCGGATTTGCGGGGCCCTACGCGTTAGGCGCGCTCGGCACGAGCAAGCTCGGCAGCGACAAGCTTGACGGCCAGCACCAGCACGTCGAGTGCGGCCTCCAGGTCCTCGACCGTGGGATAACTCGGCGCGATGCGGATGTTAGTGTCGCGTGGATCCTTGCCATAAGGCCAGGTGGCACCTGCCGGCGTGAGCTTGACACCCAGGTCGGCGCAAAGCGCGGCGACCTTTTGGGCCGAGCCCTCGGGGCCATCAAAGCTCACAAAGTAGCCGCCGCGGGGATGCGTCCAAGTAGCGCAACCCGTATCGCCCAGGCCCTCAGTGAGCTTGCGCTCGACGGCCTCAAAGCGCGGACGCAAGAACTCGGCATGCTTTTTCATGTGCTCCTTGACCGCCTCGATGGTGGGAAGGAAGCGCACGTGGCGTAGCTGGTTGAGCTTGTCGGCGCTGATAAGACCGGCCTTCAGGCGCTTGGAGAACTCCGCGATGACCGCGGGACTCGCACCGATAAAGCCGATGCCCGCGCCCGGGAAGGTGATCTTGGACGTCGAGGCGAATGCCACCACGCGGTCCTCGGTACCCGCCGCGCGGGCAAGATCGAAGATGTTGGCGAGCTCGTCGGTCTCGTCGTACAGGTCGTGCACGCAGTAGGCGTTGTCCCAAAAGATGCGAAAATCGGGCGCGGCCGTGGGCATCTCGACCAAGCGGCGCACGGTGTCCTCGCTAAAGGTGATGCCCGTGGGGTTGGAATACTTGGGCACGCACCAGATGCCCTTGATGGAGTCGTCGGCGGCAACCAGGCGCTCTACCTCGTCCATGTCGGGGCCGCTGCCGGTCATCGCGACGGGGACGTTCTCGATACCCAGGTCGGCGGTGATGCCAAAATGACGGTCGTAGCCAGGAACCGGGCACAGGAACTTGACCTTCTTACCGTCGTGCGCGGCCTCATAAGCCTCCCAAGGCTCGCTGCCGCACGAGCCGCAGCGCCAGAACATACCGGCGATATCGTGCTCGATCAAAAGGCTCGACGAACCCAGTACGAGCGTCTGATCGGCGGGGCAACCCAGGAACTCCCCCGCCAGCTTGCGTGCCGAGGGGATGCCCTCAAAGCAGCCGTAGTTGGAGCAGTCGACGTTACCGTCGTGCAGATCGGCGTCGGCATTGAGGATATCGAGCATGGGGCGCGAGATGTCCACCTGGGAGGGCGACGGCTTGCCGCGCGCCATGTCGAGCGCCAGGCCCTTGGCCTTGACCTCGGCAACCTCGGCTTTGAGCGCCTCGATGGCGGCATCGAGTTCGGTGGTTTCCATCTTCTGGTAGATCGTCTGCATGGGTGCGACCTTTCGCAAAGCGGGACGTTGCAGTTTGTCTAAGTATAGACCGCTACCGCCGCAACGGTATGAAGCCGTGATAGATTAAGTCCATCGCAATGAATTACGATATCCACCGTATGACCCGTATAGCCGCATGGCACATCCAAGGAGGCAGTATGGAATACGGCTCTTTTCAAGCCGAGGAGTTCGGAGACCTGCAGCGTCTGGTCGACGGCTTGTTTTATGACCGTAAGGCCATTGACCGCCTGGATCTAATCGTTCAGGCGGAGATCTTGGACCTGGCGCCCGATCTCATGGAAATCGTGAATCTTTTGCCGCCCGGCCACTACGACCGCCAATCGCTTTGCGACCAGCTTAACTCGGCCCTTGCCGCCCATGGCTGGGGCGCCGTCTACGGCACCGTGGAATAAAAATGGCAAATAAATGAAATGCCGTTTGTGACAGTGCTCACAAACGGCATTTTTTCACACGAGGGCATCCGGGGCATGTCCGGCCCCGGTTTTCGCGCTCCTACTCGTCCTTGGGCGAAGGATGCTTGCAGACCACGCTCATGTAGATCATGCCCAGCACGGCCGCGGTAACAGAACCGGCAAGAATGGCGGCCTTGGCGGCCAGAACCTCGAACTGGGCCGTCGGGAAGGCGAGGCCGCTGATGAGGATCGACATGGTAAAGCCGATGCCACCCAAAATGCCCACGCCGGCGATCATATGCCAGTTAACGTTATGAGGCAGCTCGCAAGCCTTAAGCTTGACCAGGGCAAACGTCACGCCAAAGATACCGATCGGCTTACCCAGCAGCATGCCAAAGTACACGCCGAGGGTCACCGGGTCGGTAAGCAGCACGCTCATGTCCACGCCCACAAGGCGAACCTGCGCGTTGACAAACGCAAAGATCGGCAGGATCACAAAGTTGACCGGCGTGGAGATCAGGCGCTCCATGCGGATGAGCGGCGGGGTCACACGGTGCATGACACGCTCGACCTTGGTGGTCGAAAGGGTAAAGTCGTGCTGGCCCAGGATGTGCGCCTCGTCGTCGTAACGGTCGTCGAGCAACGGCAGGTACTCGCCTAGCCAATCGGTAAGGCTATCGAGCTTAACACCGCACTTGGCCGGGATGGTGAAGGCCAGGATGACACCGGCAAGCGTGGCGTGCACGCCGCTCTTAAACATGCAAAACCACAGCAGCAGACCAAGCACCGAGTACGGGGCAAGGCGATAATGCTGAGTCTTGTTGAGCCACACAAGTGCGCAGGTCACAACTGCGGCGGCACCCAGCCAAAACGGACTGGGGCTCTGGCCGTAGAAAATGGCGATGGCGGCGATGGAGATGAGGTCGTCGGCGATGGCGAGCGTCGAGAAGAACACGCGCACGCCGTTGGGCACGCGATTGCCCAAAAGCGACAGCACGCCCAACGCAAAGGCAATATCGGTTGCCATGGGGATGGCCCAACCGTTGCGGGCGCCGGCATGGTTAAAGATCAGGTAGATGCAGGCGGGAACGACGACGCCGCCCACGGCTGCCAGCATGGGAAGCATGGCCTGACGCGGATTCTTGAGCTCGCCGACCGTCATCTCGTACTTAAGCTCAATACCCACCAACAAAAAGAAGATCGCCATGAGAAAGTCGTTGACGAAAAGCTCGACGGTGAGGCCAGCCGTAAGGTTGCCCAGACCCACATACAGCGGGGTCTCCAAAAAGTGATGGATAGCCTCGTAGACATCGGTGTTGGCGCAGATAACGGCGGCGATGGCGGCGATGACCATGACGGCGGCGGAAATCGTGCCGTTCTCGGCGATGCGCTCCCAGATGTCATGACGTTCAAAGCGTTTGCGCTCACGAACGTTGAACAGCTGCTCAGTTGCTGCCATGGGCGGCTCCTTTCACGGGAAAGCTCCCGTCTTAAAAAAGCACGGCCCGCCCAAGTGGCGGCACCGCGCTCCAACGTATTACGCTTGCATCTAGCCTACCCTGCACGACAAGCACGCAGGCGTGGCCGAAAAGCGGAACCACAGGTTGAACATTATTTGCCCAACGGTACGGGCGCCCCTGTCCAATAGAGGACGCGGTCCCGCGCACAAAAAACGACCGGAGCGCGGGGCGTCCGCGGTCCGGTCGTAGCAGGTTACAAAACCTAGCAGGCGGCCATGATGGGGGCAGCGACCTGCTTCTTACGGGAGAGGACGCCCGGCATCCAGACGCCGTCGTGCTCGTCGGCAATGCCCAGGCCCTTCTGAGCGGCCTCGGTCTCGCCCTCGAGCAGGACCTGCGAGCCCTCCTCCATGATGTCGGTGATGCACAGGACGATGCCGTCGGCACCCTTCTCGGCGGCGTAGGCGCGCATGGCCTCGCGGATCTCGTCGATCATGCCGAGCGCACGGCTCTTGTCGACGGTCTCGTACTGGCCGATGAGCAGCTTCTTGCCGGCGGGCTCGAACATCTTGATGTCGTTGCCGACCATCTCGGCTGCGGTGAAGGAGCCGGACGGACGGGTGAGGAAGACCTCCATGCCAAACTTGACCGGGTCGACACCCACCTGCTCGCCGAGCTTGGCGGCGACGGCGCGGTCGACATCGGTGGTGGTGGGGCTCTTGAGCATGAGCGTGTCGGTCATCATGGCCGAGAGCAGCAGCTTGGCCTGAACGTCGGAAAGCTCAACGCCGAGCACGCCGGCGAGCTTAGTGACGATGGTGCAGCTGGAACCCCAGGGCAGGCAGATGTAGTGCAGCGGGCCGGCGGTCTCAAAGTCGCCGATGCGGTGATGGTCAACGACGCCAAAGACCGTGGCGTCCTTAAGGCCGGCGACGGACTGGGCGGACTCGTTATGGTCGGTGAGAACGACAAGCTGGCCGGCCTCGACGGACTCAATCACGCGGGGCTCGGCAATGCCGGCGTCTGCGAGCAGCTTGGCGGACTCTGCCGGAAGCTGACCAAGAGCGCAGACCTCATAGGTGTTGCCGGCATACTCAACCTGGTTGAGCAGCTGAGACAGAACGACGGCGCTCATGATGGCGTCGTTATCGGGGTTCTGGTGACCAAAGACAAGAACGTTTGCCATGGGTATCCTCCACTTGGTATGTGTACTTAGACGTAGCTATGGTAGCACGCTGGCAGCTGGCCTTTGGGGACGGAAGGGCCACGGCATATTTTGTGGCAGGTATGGGGGCCAAGGCTGTCCCTTTTGCACCATGTTGGTGCAAAGTAACCTGGCCCCCTTGCACCAGCTATTTACCGGCAGCGCGCAGGGCTACGTAGGCAGAACCGATGATGCCGGCGTCGTTTCCGAGCGAGGCAACCTTAATGGGCGTCTCGCGCGAGGCGGAAAGCGCGTAGCGCTGGAAGTACTCGCGAACCTTATCGAGGTAGACATCGGCCGAGGCGGAGGCGCCGCCGCCGATCAGGAACATCTCGGGATCGACCACGTTGGCAATAAGCGCCAGGGCGCGGCCGAGATAGTCGGCCATGGTATCGGCCGCGGCCAGCGCGAGCTTATCACCCTCGCGGCAGGCTTGGAACACGTCCTTGGAATCGGAGGGGCCGGTGAGCTCGATGGGCTCGACGCCCGCCTTCTTGCACTCGGCAAGGTAGTTGCTCACCACGCCGGTGGCGCTGGAATACTGCTCCAGGTGGCCATGGCCGCCGCAGCCGCAAGTGCGCTCCTCAGCCGGATTCAGGCACATATGGCCAATCTCGCCGCCGGCGCCCACAACACCCGACACCACATCGCCGTTGACGATAACGCCGCCGCCCACGCCGGTACCGATGGTGACCATCACCACATTCTGCACGTCCTTGGCAGAACCGAGCCAAGCCTCGCCCATGGCAGCGGCGTTGGCATCGTTCTCGTACTTAACGACCGCATCGGGGCAGTGCTCCTGAATGGCGATCTTCAACTCGGGCAGGTTAATGGCAATGTTGGCCTTGACCTTGGCATCGCCCGCTGCCGGAATGGGGCACGGAACAGCAAGGCCAATGCCCGCCACAAAGGCGCGCGGAATCTGTGCCTTGGCGACCACCTGGTCGATAGCCTCGGTCACCGCGGCAAAGCCCGCAGCGTCAACGATGGGAGGCGTGGGCACGCTGACCTTCGCAAGCAGGTTGCCATCCCCGTCGAACAGGCCCTCCTTAACCGAAGTGCCGCCGACGTCGATGCCGATGTAGTACTGCTTAGGTTCCATAGGGGCCCGCCTTTCTCGTTTAAACATTGTCTGTATGGTACCGCTCCCAAGGCAAAAACCTACCAAAAAGGGACAGGTTTGTTTTGGTAGGTTTATCTGAGGAAATGCAGAATACAGGATTCGGTTCGCTGGGTGCTAAATCGGTTCGGCCCCGTCCTCGGACCGATTAGATTTCTCAACACGACATTATTCGAATGTATTTTTATTTAGAGCGCTTTTATTTTTAGCGCAAAGCGACTTTTAGTAATATATCTATCGAACTTTTCAATGACTCAATAGGGATACTTAGGTGTTGAGTATACTTTCTTTTATACTCAATCAAGTTGGAAAGGAGGTTTCATGATTCCCAAATACGAGGCGATAGCTGCAGATATTCGTCGAAGTATTGAGGATGGCGCTCTTAAACCAGGCGACAAGCTTCCCACCGTCGTTGAGTTCTGCGAGCTCTATAGCGTTTCCAAAATCACCGTCAAACGAGCTATCGAGCAAATCACCGAGGAAGGTCTTGTTACCAGCCGTCGTGGATCGGGTACCTACGTTAAGGACACGGCGGGGCTTCCCGGCCAAGCGTTTTTCCAGGGCAAAAACGACCGTGCCCAGGGCTTTTCGTATGAGCACCGCGGGGAGAAGGTGACCTCGGTGGTCTACGATTTCTCGATTGTTAATCCACCAGCGGACATCGCAGCCCAGCTGGGAATTGCCGAGGATGACTTTGCCTATCACATCGTGCGCGTGCGTCAGGCCGATGAGAAGCCCATCGTTATCGAGTACACCTACATGCCCCTCGAGCTGATTCCGGGCCTTAAAAAGAAGGACCTGTACGGATCGGTCTACCGCTTTGTCCGCGAGCAATGTGGGTTGAAGATCTCGAGCTTCCACCGTACCATTCGCGCCGTGGCAGCAACCGAGGAAGAAGCCGAGCGCCTGGACACCAAACCTGGCTCTCCCCTGCTCGAGCTCAACCAGATTGGCTTTTTGGACAGCGGCGCGGCCTTTGAGTATTCGGTCTCGCGCAACGTTGGCGACCGCTTTGAGTTGCACAACGTAACGTTGGCATAGGTTTTTGTAGTCATGCGGGCGCTCGTTTTGAGCTGTTTGTGCAACGCCCGCGCAACACAATGGGGTATGAATATGTCCGATTTGATTAAACTGACGCCGATCTTCCACGAGAAGATCTGGGGCGGCCGCCAGCTCGAAACCGTATTTGGCTACGACATTCCCGAGGGTCCCATCGGTGAGTGTTGGGCCATCTCGGCCCACCCCAACGGCGACTGCCAGATTGCGGAGGGCCCGTATGCCGGCCACACGCTGTCGTGGCTGTGGGCCGAGCACCGCGAGCTCTTTGGCAGGTGCGAGGGCAAGGAGTTCCCGCTGCTCGTTAAGATTCTGGACGCCAAGGACGACCTTTCGATCCAGATTCATCCCAACGACGAGTACGCCGCCAAGCACGAGAACGGCAGCCTGGGCAAAACCGAGTGCTGGTATGTGCTGGACTGCGAGCCCGGCGCCACGATCATCGTCGGCCAGCGCGCGCATGACCGCGCCGAGGCCGCACAGATGATCGAGGGGGGCCGTTGGGACGACATGCTCAACGTGCTGCCGATCCACAAGGGCGACTTTTTCCAGATTGATTCCGGTACCGTGCACGCCATCAAGACCGGCACGCTCATTTTGGAGACGCAGCAGTCAAGCGACGTGACATATCGCCTGTACGACTACGACCGTCCCGGCACCGACGGCAAACTGCGTCCGCTACACATTGAGCAGAGCCTCGACTGCATCGACTTTGATGCTCAGGCTCCGACCGACGGCACGGTGGCCGCGCCCGAGGTGAACGGCGTGACCGAGCTCGAGTCTAACTCCTGCTACACCGTCGATCGCGTACGCGTCGACGGCAGCAAGACCTTGGAGCAGCGCTGGCCCTTCATGTGCCTGTCGGTCATCGACGGCGAAGGCACCGTCTGCGGCGACCCCGTCCACAAGGGAAGCCATCTGCTGGCACCCAGCACCGTCAGCTCCATTGACCTCGAAGGCCAGATGGAACTGATCGTCTCGCACCTGTAAGTTACCGGTCCCCGAGCGCTCGCCGGGATGGGGCGCGGGCTTTGGTCGCCTGCTCGGACAGTCCTGCTCGCACGGAGAGCACATTAAGTGCTCTCCGGCTCGTGCGGAACTCGCGATCGACCAAACCCCGCGCCCCATCCCGGCGAGCCTCTGGCTAGTAACGACAATCAAAAAGCAACAAGGGGCTCTTCCGTTCATCAACGGAGGAGCCCCCGCTATACATAACGACTCAAGGTGCCTATAGGTAGACCTTTTCGAGAAACGATAACGTGTCCTGAAGCCGCGCCCTTTCCTTACGGTTGGTCTGCCGATTTACATACGAAGCAAAGTCCGTAAGAAAATCCTCCGCATCAACCCTCATTTGCCCCGTTAGCTCCAAACGCGCCGAAGGCGACAATAAGTCAGCAAGTCGAGCAACATCCGAACGGTGCTTCCGCCGATCAATGTTGTTGCAACGACGTCCCTCTTCATAACTTCTGTTGATATCAATGTGCGCACGCATCTTGAGGGGAATGATATGGAGTGCATCGAGCAACGTAATGCCTTCTACGTTCGTTGCGTTGTCGCGAATAAATTCGTAGTAGCCATCGTCGAGGATAATTGCCGAGAGACTTGATACGGCCCCGTCAAAGGAAAGAGGTGCCACTTCGCTCGTTTCATCTTCGAGCACAAAATCAGGATGTCGGGCAAATAGCTCAATTTGACCGGGATAGTCTAGGGCCCGCTTCGATCCTTTGGGCAAGCAGAACCGATAGTAAGTGCACTTTCCATCGCCGACCTTTCCAATCTCGTATCCAGCTGCTTTGATAAATGCCCACAATGCAGTGGCAAATTCAACGCCTTCCCCATCAGCAATTACGACGACATCCAAGTCTTCGGTAGCCCTGAATGAATCACCTTCGCTGTCAAATAGAACGCTGCAGGCCCCTCCACCAATAAGGACGTAACCACCTTTGCAGCTGCTCATGGCGTCGGCAAATCGCTCTATCCCCCTCACTTTTGGCATATCGTCCTCCTGAGCTGTTCGACCGCATCGAGCAGACGGTCATCTTTGTAATCCTCTTTTGCGCAGGCAACGTATAAGGAGAACGGGTCGACACATTGCAAACCTGTCGTGTCAAAACTAACATCGGACGGCTCGTCCACGGGATACGACCAGACCTCAATCTCGATAGCAGCCGGTTCGTACCACTGGGCCTCCAGCCATCTGTCACCCATGTGCTCTTTTAGGTCCTCTAGCTGATTCTTTTCGAGAGCAATGGTTGGAGCAGATTCTTCATGAGCAAGGTCAGACATATAGCTAAGGGCAGACATACCGGAAAGCAGCGCGTCAACGGCACGTAGCTCTGTTCTCTCGATAACCTTCTTGAGCCGGATTCGCTCTAAAACTGGTGTGCGAAGATAGTCCTCAAACCCATCCAGCAGCGTCTCGGTCGACAACCCGGCATCGCACAATATACGCTTTTTGCCGTCCCGCATAATCAACCCAGGAGCTATAGCGGCGATTTCCGAAAGATAGCCGCTGACGCTTGCCGCGCTTTTGCCACACAGACGCGCTAGGTCGCCGGCGGAGCAGTCAACCCATCGTCCCGCGATGAGATTTAGGACGATTCGTTGAGATTGGGGCGAAAGCGGAGCAGCGGGAGAAGCACCCAGCACCTCACCGGAAATAACGGCTCCGATAAACGGCAGAAACGCATTTCGCTCATCTCGGATATATGCGATCCCCTCCGAAGAAAGCGCGCGCATAAAGCCTAAATCCATAGCGTTCCAGCAAATTGCCACCGGGCGAGCATCTATCTTGCGCACTGCATTGGCGAGATTTTGCGCCGAAATGACACTGGGCGGTTCTTTTGGTTCCGCAACAATAAAACGGCCTTGCTCAGACATGCCGAGCCGTGCTAAGCGAAGCGAATAGCGCTCGAGATACATGCGAGGAATCTGTATCTCAACTGGCTCCGGGTCGATGGCGAGCTCTAAAGAGAAGAGTCTTTCAGGGAGACAATTTAGCAGCATGTCCACTCACCATTTTCATTTCAGTTACATTTTAGTATCTATCTAAAATTATACTGAATCGTATAAAACGCTCAATCCCCAAAGTCATAAGAAACAATCCGAAACGCAACAAGGGGCTCTCCCGACCATGTACGGGAGAGCCCCTACTCGTATCTATCTATCAGCCCACCCGGCTCTCCAGATCAAAAAGCGAACGAGCAAAGCGACGTTCGCAAGCTGCAGGCCAAAACGCCACAAGGAAGAGGGCGCGCCGGGGGCTTTGGTCGATCGCGAGTTCCGCACGAGCCGGAGAGCACTTAATGTGCTCTCCGTGCGAGCAGGACTGTCCGAGCAGGCGATGTTTCCCCATACGCCCGCACAGGTCCGCCGGGATTACGACAGCTTGACGATCGGCGCAAAGCCCTTCATCAGCTTTTTGGTCTGGCCGGTCTTTTCGAATTGGACCTCGATCATGTCTCCAGCGACCGAGATCACGGTACCCGTGCCAAAGGTCTTATGACTCACGGTATCGCCCGCGGCAAAGTCCTGCGACGCGCTGGCGCGATCGACCTTGCGCTCCACTGTTGGGGACACCTTGGACGACGGCTTTTTGGCTCGCGGTGCGCCCGAGCCAAAGGTCGAGGCAACGCGACCGGCGTCGGGCGAGACCCCACGATGGCGCTCGGTCCCGTAGCTGCTGCCGCCAAAGAAATCGTCGAAGCTCGATCCGCCGCGCGAACCGGAACCGCCGGTCGAGCGCGTATGCGAACCAAACACCTTGCCGCCATACATATCCGAACCCGTGCCCGAGCCAAAGGTGCCGCGACGGTCGCCGCGCTTCTCCCAGCCCGTGCCCTCAAAACCGGCAGAACCGATACCGCTAAACTCGATATCCTCAAACGGAATCTCGTTGAGAAAGCGCGAACGCGGGTTGGCGGAGGTCGAACCGTAGGTGCGACGCGTGGCCGCATAGGTCAAGAACAGGCGTTTGCGGGCACGCGTGATGGCGACGTAGGCCAGGCGACGCTCCTCCTCGAGCTTGCCCGGATCATCGCTGCCGCCAAAGTCGTGCACGTGCGGAAAGATACCCTCCTCCATGCCGGCCACGAACACCGCCGGAAACTCCAGGCCCTTGGCGGAGTGGATGGTCATCATGGTAATGGCATGCGTCTCGCCGGCCAGGGAATCCAAATCGGAGCGCAAGGCCAGCCACTCCATGAGTGCCGGCAGCGCCTTACAGGTGAGCGGACCGTAGGTACGCTCGATCTCGCCGGCATGCACGGCACCCGCCGACAGCTCCGTCGGCGCGGCATACGCGTTGCCTGCGATGGCGGCGGCCAGGGCATCCTGCGGAGACAGCGCCGGAGCGGCCAAGCCATCGAGCGGATTGGAGCCCGCGGCGTCACGGGCGCCGACGAGCGCCTCAAACGAGGATGCCGGGACAGATGGCCCCGGTTCGGGCGCAGACACGCTCACCACGACGGGCTCGGGCTCGGCGCCGGCAGGCACATCGGCAACACCGGCTGCGCGCAGCTCTTCTAGGCTCTCGAGCGTACCCTCGATATCCTCGTGCGTCTCCTCAAATTCCGCCGCAACGCCCAGAAATTCCTGGATGTTCTCGGCGCGGCTCTCAGATTCCATGGTGCCCTCGGCGCGAAACGCCTGCAGCAGGCCCGTCTTATCGACGATCATCTCGACAACGTCCTTGAGCTCGCCGTCCATGCGGCGGCCCTCGCGCACCAGTGAGACAAAGCTCGACAGGCCGTTGCGCACCTTGGCGCTAAACATGCCGGTTTCGGCGCACGCGATCTCGCAAGCCTGGAAGAACGAGCAACGGTTGTCGCGTGCCAGCTGCTCGATCTTTTGGATTGAGGTGGAGCCAATGCCGCGGCGCGGTGTGTTGATGACGCGCTTGACGCTCATCTCGTCGGCCGGGTTCACGATCATCTTGAGGTAGGCCATGACGTCGCGAATCTCGGCACGGTCGAAGAATCGAGTGCCGCCCACGATCTTGTAGGGCACGCCCGCGCGCAGAAACATATCTTCGAGAATACGCGACTGGGCGTTGGTGCGATAAAACACGGCGATGTCGTCGTAGCTCGTGCCTTTGGCATGCAGTTTCTCGATCTCGCCGGCAATCCAGCGGCCCTCGTCGCGCTCGTCGCTCGCCTGGAAGGCCTGGATCTTCTCGCCATCGCCCTCGGCCGTAAACAGGCGCTTGTCCTTGCGCTGCGAGTTGTGGCGCACCACGGCGTTGGCGGCGTTTAGGATATGGCCCGTAGAGCGGTAGTTCTGCTCGAGCTTAACGGTCTTGCAGTTTTTAAAGTCCTGCTCAAAGTCCAAGATGTTGGTGATGTCGGCGCCACGCCAGCTGTAAATGGACTGGTCATCGTCGCCCACAACCATGAGGTTTTGGTACTTGGCGGCCAGAAGGTTGGCGATTTCGTACTGGACGTGGTTGGTGTCCTGATACTCGTCGACGCTAATGTAGCGGAAGCGCTCCTGGTACTTGTCGAGCACCTCGGGGCGGGTACGCAGCAGTTCGAGTGTGCGCACGAGCAAATCGTCGAAGTCCATCGCGTTGGCGGCGCGCAGGCGGCGCTCCAGCTCCAGGTAGACCTGCGCGGCCTTTTTGTCGTTGGGGCTATCGGCGGATTTGAGCATGTCCTCGGGGCCGATCATGGCGTTTTTGGCCGAACTGATCTTGCTGCGAATCATGTTGATGGGGAACTGCTTTTGCTCGATGCCGAGCGCCTGCATAATGTCACGCACCATGCGCTTTGAGTCATCGTCATCGTAGATGGTGAACTGACCGGTATAACCCAGCAGGTCGGCGTCCTCGCGCAGCATGCGCACGCACATGGCGTGGAAGGTGCACACCCACATGCCGCGGGTACCGCTGGGAATGAGCGCCGTCAGACGCTCGCGCATCTCGGCCGCGGCTTTGTTGGTAAACGTGATGGCAAGAACCTGCCAAGGCTTAACACCCAGGTCGCCGAGCATATGCGCGATGCGGAAGGTCAGGACGCGGGTCTTGCCCGAGCCTGCGCCGGCGAGGACCAGCAACGGGCCCTCGGTGGTCAGGACGGCCTCGCGCTGGGCGGGATTAAGGCTGTCGATGTCGACGAGCGGCTTGACGGGCTTGGGTGCCGGCGCGGGAGCGTCGTAGATGTCGAGCGGAACGAGCTCGGGCTCCGGCGCAGCGGGGGCGGTGTATGCATCGAGCGGCACGGGTTCCGGCGCGGGCGGCACGGGTACCGCGGCGTTCTTTTCCCAGGGCAAGGGCTGGGTCATGGGCGACTCCTCATCTGACGGACGGCGCGCCTGCGGGCGGCGCCATAGTTTGAGCCGTACCAGTATACCGAGCCGCGCGGACACCGATGCAAATCACACCACGACTCCGTGCGCCGCGCTCTGGCCGCCGCGCAGCGTCAACCAAGTTACAGGCCGAGCATAGGCTCCAGAACAAAGAAGTACGCGAGCACCACGATGCCCAGAATAATGCGGTAGACGCCAAAGCACTTAAAGTCGTGACGGCGAACGAAGCCCATGAGCCACTTGATGGCAATAAGCGAAACCACAAAGGCCACGACGCAGCCCACGCCCAGAATGGCAATCTCGTTGGTGCCAAACGTACCGCCCTTAACGAAGTACTTGACCAGCTTGAGCGCGCTCGCGCCAAACATAACGGGAATGGCCAGGAAAAACGTGAACTTGGACGCCACCGAGCGCGTGCAGCCCAGCAGCAGGCCGCCGATGATGGTAGAGCCGGAGCGTGATGTGCCCGGAATCAGCGAAAGCACCTGGAAGCAACCGATACCCAATGCGGTCTTCCAGCTCAGGTCCTCGAGCGTGGCGATGGATCCAAAATCCAAATCCTCGTCATCGTCATTGTCTTCGGCAATATCCGCCGCAGGCGCCGCGAAGTGTGCACCGGCGGGACGCCCGCCCGCCACCACAGCACGCGAACCAAACGAATCGGCAAGAGCGGCATTCTCGCGCTTACTCGCACGCCAGTTCTCAATCACGATAAACAACACGCCGTACACGATGAGCGCCAGCGCCACGACGGGAGCGTTATAGAAATGCTCCTCCATCCAGTCGTTGAGCGGCAGACCGATCGCCGCGGCGGGAATACAGCCAAGCACGATCTTGCCCCACAGCACCCAGGTGTCGCGACGACCCTCCTTGCCCTTGCTGGGCGAGAACGGATTTAAGTCGTAGAAGAACAGAACGCAGACGGCCAAAATGGCGCCAAGCTGAATCACGACCAGGAACATATTCCAGAATGTCTCGCTCACATTCATCTTGACGAACTCGTCCACCAAGATCATGTGGCCCGTCGACGAAACGGGCAGCCATTCGGTGATGCCCTCGACCAGGCCCATGAAGGCAGATTTTAGAAGCTCGATGATATCCAAAGGGACCCCCTCGTTTGTCACCCGCCGATAGTTGTTCTGCGGACGGTTGCGGGCGATGTCCCATTATCAACCGTTCGGCCGCGGCCGCGCCCACCCTTACCAAAAATCTCGCCCGTTCACAGAATTGCGAGCGGTCAAACCGAAATCCTTGGGTATAACTGCAACAAGCTAAAGTGTCCGGCGGCCAACACGTCGTCCGATGCACGAGCCCCGCGCCCGTGCGATAGACCAAGGAGGAAACCATGAACGAGGGCTATACCAAGGTATTTGTTTCACTCGACGGTACTGAGCAGCAGGATTTTGTGCTCACACGCGCTATCAAGGTCGCCGCAAACAATGGCGCCAAGCTGATCATCGGTCACGTCATCGATTCCACGGCGCTCGAGAGCGCCGGTTCCTATCCGGTCGATCTGGTCAACGGCCTGGAGGAGGCCTTTAAGAACTCCATCGCCAAGCAGCTCGAAGAGGCCAAGGCTAATCCCAACATTCCCGAGGTCGAAGTCATGATTCGCGCCGGCCGTATTCGCGAGACGCTCAAGGACGAGATGCTCGACGTGGTCAAGCCCGATCTGGTGCTCTGCGGCGCTCGTGGCCTTTCCTCGATCAAGTATGCGCTCCTGGGTTCGATTTCGACATTCCTGCTGCGCAACACCGACTGCGACATTCTGGTCGTGAAGTAGGTTCCTTCCCGCCGGCGCAAGGCCTGCGGGGTTATCACGCCGACGTCCTCGCCGCTTCGCGGCTGCGGGATGTCGGCTTAGATAACCCCTCCCGGCCTTGCGCCTTCGTCACCGTACTTCAGCGAGTTAGCTGAATAGAGAGATGGCGTGCCGCCCTGGTCGGGCGGCACGTTTTGTTTGGGTGATTTTTTTAGAGCCTCATAGCCATGTTCACGTTCGGGAACATGGCTATCCGTATCACAAGACGGCCCGACTACTCGAAGTATTGAAACTTGTTGGTCGAGAAAGCGAATGTTACGACAAAGCCTTCGCCGGAGTCGGATGCCGCGGTGACGTCGATGCCCATCTTGGAACACAGGCGCGCCACCAGGTAGAGGCCGATGCCCGTTGCGCGCTTGGTGGTGCGGCCGTTATCGCCGGTAAAGCCCTTCTCGAACACGCGCGGCAGGTCAGCCGCGCTCACGCCGCAGCCGTTGTCCGCGACGGTAAGCTCGATGCGCTCGCTTGCCAGGCCCTCGTCCAGCAACGCACCCGAAAACACAATCTTCGCGCCGTCCTCACGCGCATATTTAATGCTGTTCTGAATGAGCTGGCCCAGAATAAACTCGAGCCATTTCTCGTCGGTGAACACCTCAAAGTCGAGGTTCTCGCACACCGGAGCCACGTGCGCCGCAATGAGCTCGCGCGCGTTGGCTTTAATCGCGCCCGTCACCAAGCTCTTGAGACCCCAGCGGCGAATTAGGTAGTCGCGCTCTACGACTTCCGAGCGCGCATAGTACAGCGCCTGATCGATATAGCGCTCCACGCGAGCCAGCTCGCGACCCAGGTCATCCACGCGCGACAGGTCGTCTTCGCTGCCGTCCAGGTTTTCCAAAATCAGATGAGCCGCCGCCAGGGGCAGCTTGGCCTCGTGGACCCAGCTCTCGATATAGTCGCGGTAGTCATCGGTCTGGCGCCGGCCTTCCGCCACCTCGTCGCAAGCGGCTTTGCCCACCCGGCGCAAGACCTCATATTCGAGCTCGCCCTCGGCATAGGTCGGGCATTGCACCATCTCCTGCACCCAAGCAGGGCTCCCCAGCTCCTCTGCCGCGCGCTCCAGCTGGCACAGAAAACGACGACGGCGCACGTACTCGATCACGATGCCCAGCATGCCAAAGATAAAGGACACACCGACCGCCACGACCACGATGGATGCCGGGGCGCCGGCGACCGTCAGTACAAAACAGCTCAGCAGAACGCCGCAGGTCCACACGGCAACGGGAAGCAGTGCATCTTTAAAGAACTTGGCAAACGACATAACCGGCCCCTAGACCGAATAGCCTTGGCCGCGATGCGTCGTCAAATACCCCTTGATGCCGATTTTTTCGAGCGTGGTGCGCAGGCGGTTGATATTGACGGTGAGCGTATTGTCGTCCACGAAGGCGTCGGAGTCCCACAGGTCCTGCATGATAGCCGAGCGCGAGACAATCTTGCCCGCGCGGCCCAAGAGCAGCGAGAGGATACGCAGCTCGTTTTTGGTGAGCTCGGTACTGTCGCCGGTTGCCGTATTGGTGACCATGGAGCGGGCGAGGTCGAGCTCCAGCCCCTTGTGGACGAGCGTGCTGCGATCGCCCGCCGCCGCGGTGCGGCGCAGCAACGCATTGATGTGCGCCACGAGCACACGGGCGCTGTAAGGCTTGGGAACAAAGTCGTCCGCGCCAAGCGTCATGGCCATGACCTCGTCGATCTCGGTCGTGCGCGACGTGAGGACGATGATAGGAACCTCGGATTCGCGGCGAACCTCGTGGCAGATATGTTGGCCGTCCTTGACGGGAAGCGTGAGGTCGAGCAACACCAGGTCGGGCGCGGCGGCAAGGATATCGCGCGAGACATGCTCAAACGATTCGCAGGCCTCGATTTCAAACCCGGCGCGGGCAAGGATGTCGACAAGCTCACGACGAATGCGCTCGTCGTCCTCAACGACATAGATCAGCGCCATGTGTCCTCCCATTTCGCGCAACTTGCACCTTCCACACCATTATGCCCACGGCGTCGCAGCGATACGACCCCGTGGGCACCTAATGTGACAAAAGCGTTCGGTAGCCTTGAGAGAAAATGGGGGCCGACCGGTCCTAAACCGATCGGCCCCATCACTTCGACCTTGAGCCTCTACTCGAGCGTACGCATGTACGCAGAGATGGCATCCAGGCCCTTCTGCAGGTCGTCGGTGTTATCGGAGTATGCATAGCCGATACGCATGCTCTTGGGCTCCTCGAAGCAATCGCCCGGGGTGACGAGCGCGCCGGACTTCTTAATCATGTCGGTGCAGAACGTCCTGGAGTCGATGTCGTAGTCGTAATACACGAGCGCGGTGCTACCCGCCTCGGGCTTGACGAACGACAGGTGCGGCTCGCTCTCGACCCACTTTTCCAGAACAGCGAGGTTCTGACGGACGATGCGACGGCTGCGCTCAAGGATCACGGAAGCGTTACTCAGAA
This sequence comes from Collinsella sp. SGI.033, assembly GCF_050315135.1. Classification (NCBI taxonomy): domain Bacteria; kingdom Bacillati; phylum Actinomycetota; class Coriobacteriia; order Coriobacteriales; family Coriobacteriaceae; genus Collinsella; species Collinsella sp. SGI.033. The sequence goes on along the minus strand of NZ_JBNPOK010000014.1, from coordinate 32,505 downwards.
TCAACTCCGCCACCGACTCGCTGAATATGCCTTTCTGGACGAAGCGGTCGCCCTGTTCGCATCGTTTGCAGAGCCCCTCGACCCGCGTACGTTTTTGCAAATCGAACGTCTCTGTTCAAAATCGACCCTCGCCGAATGCCACAACATGCTGGCACCCTATGACGGAGGTCTGCTATTCGTAGCGACAAGCGACTCGGAGCAGACGCTCGATGTGGAGCGAATCGTGCAGGCGCTCACGGAGCTCATCGAGGTTAGCGGTATCGATGGCGGAGCGGAAGGGCTCGGCATCAGCGATATTCTGTTTGGAGACGAGGCGGTGGCGCAGGCGATCTCGCAGGCGATTTACGCACAGCGCCTATCTTGTCAACGAGCCGAGGGCCCTGTCCGCTATACGCAGCTCGGCATCCTGAGAACCGTGATGCCTTTTGCGGAAACCCCGGAGATGCGATCGTTCTCGGAGGCGATTCTCTCGCCGATACGCGAGCACGACAGTGAGCATGGCAGCGAACTGGAATCCACGCTCGCCGCATTCATCGAGAACGACCGACGTATCGAGCGAACCGCCAAGCAGACTAGCCAGCACCCGAACACGATTCGATATCGCCTCGATAAGGTGACAGCTCTCACCGGACTGAGCTACAAATGCGCCCCGGAGATGGAGCAGCTGTCGCTCGCCTACGCCATCGAACGCGCTCGCTCGCTTCAGTAAGCCCACCCCGCCTTGAGGTTAGAAGCGGCAGGCACGGAGCTTTTCGTAGCCTTCGGCAAAGAAGGCAACCGTAGCGGCGTCGGACTCGACGGCGTCCGTCTCGGCGGCAGGGACCACGCCGTGCTCGTCACTCACCAGGAACAGCGCACCCTTGAGCTGCGCGGGAATGTCCACGCGCGTGACCGGGATGCCCTTGGTCTGGGCCAGCTGCTCGATAAGCGTCGCCGTGCCACACAGGCACTCGTCCGCCGGTGCCACAAAGACCAGCTCGCCGTTGTTGACGGCGGCGAGCAGCTCGGGCGCCACGCCGGTTTCGTCGGCCTCGGAGCGGGCCTCGGCGGAGCGGGCACGCAGCGCCTTGGCCGAAGTATCGGCCAGCGGCTCGTACTCCCCCACCGTCATGACGGCATTGCCATTAACGTCGATCACCAGCATGAGCACGCCGTCGCGCGCGGTGTAATCGCCCTCGGCAAGCGACCACTCAACGTGCTGCTTGGCCCAGCTGAGCATGTTATGGGTGAGCGGCTCGCCCTGCACCAGGCGCTCGGACAGCGCACGAATGTGACGGTTGAGCATGGGCACCTTTTTGTTGGACATGCGCCAACGGCAGACAAGCGCGGGCTTGTCGAGCGTAAACTTCTCGACCGCCTCCTGATTGGCGCAAAAGTCCTCGTACGCACGCTGGTCCTCGGCATTGCCAAACAGCTCGGCATCATCCACAACGGCCATATCCAACCTTTCTCAAAAACATACACCGCACCGTTATACCCAAAAAAGCCGCCCGCACCAACCGGCACGGACGGCAATAGATAGCTTTAGCTCGGGGCGAGCAAATACCGCTGGTGGAGCATAAGCCAGCGAGCCGGACCCAAGTGCCTCAGGTCGCCGCAAAAGAGGAGCGACGCGTACTTCTGTACGCGAGCGACGGTTTGAGCGGCGAGATGAGGTGCTTGGGGCCGGCGCAGCGTCGAGCAGTTACGCGGTTTGGTAAAACCGCGTAACGATCATTAGTGGCGGAAGTGGCGGGCGCCCGTGAAGACCATTGCGATGCCATGCTCGTTGCAGGCCTGGATGCTCTCGTCGTCGCGCTTGGAGCCGCCGGGCTGGATGATGCAGGTCACGCCGTGCTCAGCAAGCACGTCGACGTTGTCGCGGAACGGGAAGAACGCGTCGCTTGCGCAGGCAAAGCCGCCCTTCTCCACGCCCTCGCGCTCGCAGAAGTCCTCGGCGCGCTCGCAGGCAAGCAGTGCGGAGTCAACGCGGTTGGGCTGGCCCGGGCCCATGCCAATGCCGGCCTTACCCTTGGAGACCAGGATGGCGTTGGACTTGACGCCCTTGCAGACCTTCCAGGCAAACTCAAGCTCGGCCATCTCGGCATCGGTGGGCTTGCGGTCGGTGGGGAACGTAAAGGTCGCGGGATCCTCGATCACGTGGTCGACCTCCTGCACCAGCATGCCGCCGTCGATGGAGCGCAGCTCCACCTTGGCGCCGTGGTCCACGCCGCCGGTAGCCAGCACGCGCAGGTTGGGGCGCTTGGCCATGCGCTCGAGCGCCTCGGCGGTGTAGCTCGGGGCGATGATGACCTCGACGAACTGCTTGTTCTGATCGGCAAAGTGCTCAACCAGCTCAAAGGGAACCTCGCGGTTGCAGGCGATGATGCCGCCGAAAGCGCTCTTGGGATCGCAGGCAAAGGCGCGGTCGTAGGCAGCCGTGATGTCCTCGGCAACGGCGGAGCCGCAGGGGTTCTGATGCTTGAGGATCACGCAGGCAGGCTCGTCGAACTCGCGAACCAGGTTCCAAGCGGCATCGGCGTCCAAATAGTTGTTGTAGCTGAGCGGCTTGCCCTGAATCTGCTCGGAGCCCACGAGCGGGAACTGCGAGCTCGCGGAGTTCTCGCAGCCATCGGCAAAGCGGTAGACCGTAGCCTTCTGCTGAGGATTCTCGCCATAGCGCAGGTCGTCGACCTTCTCCAGCGAGACCTCGAGTTTGGCAGAGGTGTCCGCCACGTCGCTTGCCTGGGCAGCAAGCCAACGGGAGATAGCCGTGTCGTAGGCGGCGGTGGTCTGGTAGACCTTCACCTGCAGGCGACGACGGGTGGAAAGCGTGGTGCAGCCACCGGTCTCGCGCATCTCGGCCAGGACGGCATCATAGTCGGCCGGGTCGGAGATGACGGCAACGCTCGCGGCGTTCTTGGCGGCAGAGCGAAGCATGGAGGGGCCACCGATATCGATGTGCTCGATGGCATCCGCGAAGGTGACCTCGGGGTTGGCGACGGTCTTCTCGAACTCGTACAGGTTGACGACGACCAGGTCGATCAGCTTAATGCCGTGCTGAGCTGCCTCCTGCATGTGCTGCTCGGAATCGCGGCGAGCCAGCAGCGCACCATGAACCTTGGGGTGCAGCGTCTTGACGCGGCCGTCCATCATCTCGGGATAGCCCGTGAACTCCTCGATGGGGGTTACGGGAACGCCCGCGTCCTCGATGGCACGAGCCGTGCCGCCCGTAGAGATGATCTCGACGCCAAAGTCGTCAACCAGCGTCCGTGCGAAATCGACGACGCCCGTCTTATCGGTAACCGAGATCAACGCGCGTGCGATCTTCACATCAGATCCCATGCAGTCCTCCTGTCTGGTACGCCGCCGTGCTCTGTGAGTCGGTGATACGTCGATCTGCAGCGCTCGCGCAGCGGCATTGAAAATACTGATTCAATGTAGCGCATCGAGCGCATCGATGCACCCCGTAACGGGCGCATGTGCAGAAAAAGCTTGCGAGCGGGGGTTGCAGGAGCGCCACTAGGCACGGTGAGTTGATGGAACACAGGGGCACCATAATTAGATGCCAATGGCATGGTAGAACTGTGCTCGATATGCATCCGCAATAGAAAGAGGCACTATGGTCTCGCGGGTTCTCTACCGACCGTTTGATACCGAAGACTTCGACGCCATCGCGCTGATCTTGCAGCAGCTTTGGCATAACAATTCGGATAACGAAGAGTACAACCGCCTTGAGGCCGCGTGCGACCTCGCCTATTGCCTTTCATCATCGACGTTTTCGCAGGTCGCCGTAATCGACGGCCAGGCGCGCGGCATTGCACTCGCACGTGCGGGGCAAAGCAGCGGCGCCACCGTTAAGGAGCATTGGATGGATACAGAACGCGCATTGCTGTCGCAGATGCGTGAGCTGGAGCCCGATGCCTGTGCCGAGTATCTCTCGTTTGTGCGCGCCACCATTCGGACCAACAACCGCCTGCTCGAGAGCAGCCCGCTGCCGCATGACAACGAGGTCACGTTGCTTGCCGTGGATCGCGATGTCCACGGCCTGGGCGTTGGCTCGGTTCTGCTCGATGCCGCGGTCTCGCACCTGTCCTCGCGCGGAGCGTCGAGAGCGCACCTGTATACCGACTCCAACTGCTCGTGGAAGTTCTACGAGCTGCACGGCTTTAAGCGCACGGCCACGCACCGCGCCAACCGCGAAGAGCGCCGCCACGACATGCCGCGCGAAAGCTTCCTCTACGAACTCGACCTGACAGCCTAAACCCGGTAGTCAAGGGAGTGTCCCCAAGTGCCGACATCCGGGGAAGTTCCTAAACTGCCGGCATAAAAAGAACGCCCCTAAGTGCCGTCCGTGGAGCAAGCAGCCCCACTCGAAAACTCACAGGGAAAGCGCATCCCAGAATTCGCCTAAATTGCGGGATGTGGTTTCCGGAAGAGAGCCTCTTGAGAAACTGCATCCCGGTTTGAGCGCATATTCTGGGATGCACTTTCCGAATGGCACGTCTGGCGGAAACTGTGACCCAGAATCGAGGCCCAGAGTGGGATGCGCTTTCCGAAATCATCCCATCGGGAAAGTCCATCCCGCTCTGCGCCTAAATAGCGGGATGCGGTTTCCGCGAAAGCTCGCCTTGGGAAAGCCTGCATCGCTTCTGAGCATAAAAATGGGATGGATCTTCCGGCAACAGCCGCCGGGGAAGACCCATCCCATGATTTGCGCTCGCTAGAACGTTCCGCCGCCGCCTCCGCCGACGCCGCCGCCCCCGCCGCCCGAGAAGCCACCACCGCCGCCGCTCGAGCTATCGGAACTCGAAGCCAGCTCACGGATGCTCTCGTGATACACGCCATCGAACGAATCGAGCGGAGACTGGTTTCCGTAGTGATGGTAGTACCACCAGTAGCAGGGGTAATTGTCGTAGAAGCCGTCGGCCTCGCGCACCTCGGGCGGCACGGCCTCGGCAAGCTGACGCAGAACTTCCTTGGAAACGCCCAGCGCCGCACCCATCACCAGAAGTTTATTCCACAGCACCAGATCGCCGGGGACGGCTTCCTTTAGACGCGTGAAGTCCTCGAGCCAATGCTTGAGCGCCTTGCAGCGAGCCGCCACCTCGGCGCCCTCCGGCGTAAGGCGGCGGAACGTAAGGCCCACGCCAATACCCACCAGCACAATCGGCACCGAGATAACCGCGGCGACAATGTTCGCCTGTGCGCCGTCGGTAAAGAAGATGGATCCCACGGGAACAAAGGCGATCAGAGTACCAAGAACCAGGCAAAACACCATTGCGACAATGCCGTCCGAGGCAACGTACTCGCTATCGGCCAGTTTGCCCTTAACGGTGCTCTGATAGTCCTTGAGCTTGTCGCCCACGGGCGTAGCGTGCTGCTTAACATAGTGTTGCAGCTCGTCAAACGTGCGCGAGCGATCGCCGTTCTCGTCGGGCTTAGCACCGGCAAAGAAGACCTTGAGCACCATGCGGTCAATGCCCTTGACCGACTTCCAGCCCGCATCGCTCACCGTCACACGATACGTCTGCTCCTCTTTTTCGCGACGGAGCAGGCCCTTCTTGCCCTTGGTCGCGATTGCCTCCTCTAACTTGATCACGCGATCGTCGGTGAGCTTCATGAGCGTGGCGATATATGCCTGATCGGGCACCTCGTTCCAGCTCATGAGGGCCGAAAGCACGGCGGGATGGTCGGCCGAGGGCACGTCGCGGAAGTATTCGTCCTGGAACAGCGGTTTGGGCTTGCGCTTGCGCAACTTGAGCACGGCGATTGTGCCGGTAAAGGCCACCGCCGCGACAACGCTAACCACGGCAAGTGCATTGGCGATCATGCGGGCGTGAGCGCGGCGGGCGTTGGCCTCCTCGGCCCACGCCTTCTCCTCGCTCAGAATTGTCGACATGCGTTCCTTGCCCGAGGCGGCGAGCTGCGGCACCCAATCGCTGGGGAAGGCGATGCGCGCCTCGGCGAATTCGCCCTGATGCACGCAGGGTATGGTATAGGTGACCATGGGCTCGTCCGCGTCGAGCGACACGTCGCCCGTGAGCGGACCGTGGCCCCATGCACGGAAGTTATCGCCCTTGACGGCCGCCGTTCCGGCAGCGGCATTTGCGAAGTAAACTTCCATCTCGACGTCATCGGAGTCCGCAGACCAGCCGTCGCCCACAAACTTCCAGTAGAGCTCGGCGGTATCGGACCATTTCATAACCGCACCGGTCATGGTGTAGCTCACGTAATAGATCGCGCTATCGCCGCTCTCGTGGGGGCTGAACACCTTGATCTTTACGCCGCCGTCGGACTGCTCAACCGTATAGACGCCGTTGTCGCCTTTGTTTGCATAGTCAACCCTGTTAAACGCGGCATCATCTTCCTCGACGCTCAGCACATCGACACCCGCCGTACCACCCTGCTGGTTGGTGCCCGTATTGATATCCCAATACACGCCGTTGATGTCGTCGTCGAAATCAAACTGGCGTCCCTCGACAACGGTCAGCGATCCATCGGCCTCAACCGTGGCACCGATATAGGTTTGGGTCATGGAATACCCGTCGGCACGTGCAACGGCGGGCAACAGCAGCAGCACGCACGCGACGAGTGCGCAAATGGAAGCAAATCGCGCAAGCAGGCAGCGCTGCCGACAAGCATTGGCAACGGGGGCGTTCATAGGCACATCCTTTGTCTGTAAAACCAACAGCGCCATTGTCCCACGTTTGCGGGTACACATGACGAACATCTAGGCGACCGGAGCGCCAAACGGGATGAAAGTCATGCCTGCCGCCAGCAGCTAATCATTGGGTATTCATTGGGGACGTTCTTAAATGACTAGTCATGAGGGACACCCTTGGCATGGCCCGCGCCAGCAATAGATACCACTTCACAGCTCCGTCACAGGTGTAGCAGCTTTGTGTGGGCGCGGCACGCGCTGATTGAGCCGCCAGCCGAGGGGCATAAAGCAGTTGAGCGAAACCGGTTTGCCCCTTTGCCGTTCGCTCGAGGATCATGTCCCCCTTTTCCGCGGAAACCCCGGCAGTTGCGAAGAGCTGCCGGGGTTTCTGTTGTTTGAGGGGTTAAAGGGGCTGAGCTTGGGGCGGTAATCGAGGTGTTGAGTCGGTGCCCGCCGCGCACAACACGCAGCCTCGGCAACTCGCGAGCATCGACGACGCCCCCCACCTCACCCCGCGCTATACTCGTCCGCATGGATATCAACGCATGCAACATAGCAACACACGCCGTGGCCACGTCGACGGCGTCCAACAGCAAGCTCGCCCCCGCCCTCACGCCCGTCGTGGGCCGCTTTGCCCCATCGCCCTCGGGCCGCATGCACCTGGGCAACGTGTTCAGTTGCCTGTGTGCGTGGCTTTCGGCCCGCAGCCAGGGCGGCAGCATCGTGTTGCGCATCGAGGACCTGGACGATCGCTGCAAGCGCCCGGAACTTGCCGCTCAATTGATTGACGACCTGGCCTGGCTAGGGCTTGAATGGGACGAAGGCCCCTACTACCAGCACGATCGTCTGGACCTGTACGAGAGCGCCTTGCGCCGGCTGAATGACGCCGACCTCACCTATCCCTGCTTTTGTACGCGTGCCGAGCTCCACGCCGCGAGCGCGCCGCATGCCAGCGACGGCACGCCCATCTACCGCGGCGCCTGTCGAAACCTTTCTGTCGAAGAGATCGCCCGCCGCAGCGTTCTGCGCGCCCCGGCCACGCGTCTGCGCGTGCCTACCGTCGATGACCTCGCCGGCGACGTGATCGAATTCGTGGACCGTACGTACGGCGCCCAATGCGAGGCACTCGCCACCGAGTGCGGCGACTTTTTGGTGCGCCGCAGCGACGGCGTTTTTGCCTACCAGCTAGCCGTGGTGGTCGACGACGCTGCCATGGGCGTCACCGAGGTCGTGCGCGGATGCGATCTGCTGGGCTCTACGCCCCGCCAAATCTATCTGCAGCATCTGCTGGGACTTCCCACGCCGCACTACGCGCACATTCCGCTGCTCGTGTCGCCAGACGGCCGCCGCCTTTCCAAGCGCGACCGCGATCTGGACCTGGGCGAGCTACGCGCACGCTTTGGCACGCCCGAGGCGCTGCTGGGATGGCTCGCCGGGCAAACGGGCATCGCGCCGGACACCACGTCGCGCTCTGCCGAGCAATTGGTCGAGCACTTTAGCTGGAATGTCATCCGCGCGCACCGCGAGAACATCACTGTAACGGCCGAGTAGCCAAATACCTCACCCCTACGCAACGTCCCAGGGCTGGAGTTCGTCGCCCAAGCGAACGATGCAGTCGTAGAGCACGGTATGGCGCTCGGCAGGGTTGGCATCCCGATGAAAATGCCCGTAGTACCAACGCTTGTAATCCAAGCGGTCTTCCAGCTCATCGAAAAATGCCGTAAGCCGATCAACGGCGGGGTAATTCCAGCCAGGCCCCGGATAGAGCGTGGGCGAAAGCATGCGCGTAGAGCAGGTGTGGGTGACCACGTAGTCAACCTTCCAGCCCACGCTGTCGAGCTTTGTCCGCGCCTCCTCAAAGTTGCGCTCGTCCGGCAGCTCCTGTGGCCACCAGCTGGAATAGGGAATGCGGTATTCCTTATCCACGCTCGTGGCGCCGCCCATGGTAAAGATCGTTGAGCCGTCGAGCTCAAAAACCTCGCCGCGCGTCAGGCGCCGTATGGGAGAGGTATCCGACAGGCGTTGCGTTAGCCCACCGTGCCACAGCTCCATGGGACGCTCCGCCCAGTGATCGAAACGCTCGTGATTGCCGTCGACGAACAGCACGGTATAGGGACGCGATTCCAGCCAAGCGATGTCGGCGCACTCCTCGGCAGAGAAATCCCACGGAAAGCCAAAGTCGCCCGCGACAATCAGATGGTCGTCGCTCGTCAGACTATCCCCAAGATCCCAGTCGCGCAGCTTTTGCATGTCGACGCCGCCGTGAATATCGCCCGTCACATAGACCGTCATCGGATTACCACTTCCCCGTAAGTAGATAGTCCACATTCTGCACGATCACTAAGCCAACCGTTCCAGCCCTTCCATCCCTTAGGGCTTACCCCTCGCTCTTCCATCCAAACGGATCAAGCACCCAAAAAATCAGATCGAGCACGCCGCCGGTCATCATAGCGCCGGCAAGGGCCATGCAAACGCGCAGAGAGCTGGCACTTCGGAGCGCGTCGAACGGCCCCAGAACAGCCAGCAGCGCGACCGCTGCGCCGACCACGCACAGCGCGAGGCACGGCCCCACGTCCTTAACGCACTTCTTTGCGAGATGCTTGGTGTTATCACTCATCAATATCGGACTCCTTAGAGGGCCGTTGTTTGGGCACATGCCGCCGCGGCAGAGCAGGGCGGCAGGGTAAGTGTCACATGCCGTGCGGACATCAATGGAGAAACCGCGCCCCTCAGACCAAAGCCGGCAATCAATACCGTCATATGCCCAAAACACGAACGATCGATCTGTTATCCTGGCGCCAACATAGTCTTTCGAAAGGTTTGGCCGGGATGACTACGCAGCAGCAGATTGATATTGAATTCGACTCGCTTGCACGCGAGAACGATTCACCCAAGCTCATCGCCAACTCGAAGGCGACAGGCGGAACACTACTATCCGTTATCAAAGAGCAGCTCTCAACCTGCAGCTCTTTTGACTTTTGCGTAGCGTTTGTTGCAGACGGCGGTCTTCAAATCCTGGTCGAGGCGTTCCAGGAGCTCAAACAGCGTGGCATTAAGGGCAGGCTGCTCACGTCCACCTATCTCAACTTCAACTCACCCGATGTATTTCGCAAACTCCTGGAATACGACAACATGGAAGTTCGCGTATTCCAGGGTAATTTGCATGCCAAGGGATACATTTTTGATAAGGGCGAGACCAGCATGGTTATCATCGGCAGCTCCAACATGACGCAGGCTGCCCTCACCTGCAATAAAGAGTGGAACGTGCTGTACCAGACTGTCGAGAACAGTCGCCTGCTCGGCGAACTGAGGGGCGAGTTCAATTCGTTGTGGAACGACACCTCAACCGTTTTGCTTTCCCAAGACTGGATTGAGAACTATGCCGCATATCGATCGGCACGTCCGCCAAAGCCCAAATCGAAACCGACATTCAGATCTGCGGAAACGCCGGCGCAGAATGACCTCGAAGAAATCAAGCCCAATAAAATGCAGCAGCGCGCCCTTGAGGCGCTCGGCGTAATCCACCGCAAGGGCGAGACCCGCGCCCTGCTGGTCTCGGCAACCGGCACCGGCAAGACCTTCCTTTCGGCGTTCGACGTGCTCGCAACTAAACCCCGGCGCGTCCTCTTTCTTGCGCACCGCCGGCGCATTATCGACGCCTCCCGCGCAAGCTACGAACGCCTCTTAGGTAGTACCTATACGTTCGACACCTATCAAACTGGCAAGAATATAAGCAATGCTACCTGCGTGTTTGCCATGTGTTCTTCGGTCGCCAAACATCTGAGCGATTTCCGTCCCGATGAGTTCGACTACATCGTCATCGACGAGGCCCACCGCACGGGATCCCAGGGTTACCAATCCATCATGTCGCACTTTGCGCCTCGGTTTTATCTGGGCATGACCTCTACACCCAATCGCACCGACGGCTATGACGTCTTCGCTCTTTTCAATCACGTCATCGCGTTCCAGATCACGCTGCAGGACGCTTTGGCCGAGGAGATGCTTGCCCCCTTCCATTATTTTGGCATTCACGATCTGGAGATTGACGACGAAACGGTCGAAGATATCGCCCTGTTCGGGCGCTTGACGTCCGACGAGCGCGTGCGTCATATCACCGAGAAGATCGAAGAATATAGCGTCACCAAAAGCAATCGCAGGGGCTTAATTTTTTGCAATCGAAACGCCGAGGCCAAGGAACTGTCACGCAAATTCAACGCTCTCGGATATCGAACGGTTGCGATTAGCGGTCAAGATCCCGATGAGGTCCGCGATGCCGCGATCAGCCGACTTGAAGCCGGCGAGCTCGAGTACATTTTCTCGGTCGATATCATGAACGAAGGCGTCGACATCCCCTCGCTCAATCAAATCATTATGCTTCGACGCACCGACTCCGCAATCATCTTTATTCAGCAGCTCGGACGAGGTTTGCGCTTGAATGATGGTAAGGAATACGCACTGGTGCTCGACTTTATTGGCAACTACCAGAGCAACTTCCTGGTGCCCATCGCGCTTTCGGGTGACAAGACATATAACAAAGACCGCCTGCGCCGTCTTGTTCAAGAGGGCGATTCGGCGATCCCCGGATGCTCGACCGTGAGCTTCGATCGTATTTCCGAGGCACGCATTTACAAGGCCATCGACGGAGGCGATTTCACCTCCGTCAGGTTTTTGAAAAACGAATATCTCGACTTGCGCCAAAAACTCGGCAAGATTCCCTCGCTGCTCGAATTTGATCGTAACGGCTCCATCGATCCGCTGCTTATCTTCAAGAATAGCGGCCTGGGCTCCTACCACGTATTTCTTTCCAAATACGAGCCGGACTACACGGTTCAATTTTCCTCTGATCAAACCAAGATTCTCAAATTTATTTCTCAAAAACTTGCCGCGGGCAAGCGATTCGAAGACCTCTATTTGCTTCAAACGCTCGTCGAAGCCGGACACGAGGGCTACCGGCATATGCGCGAGGCTGCGCTTAGGAACTACCGCGCACAGCTTAAGGACAGCGCCGTTAGGTCGGCAATCGCAGTCCTTAAGGGCGACTTTGCCACTCCTAAGGATTTCGTTTCCCTGCTCATTGACGATGGAACCGGACCTCGTCTGACCGAAGTGTTTGTGACCGCCCTGCGCAACGCAGAGTTCAAACGTCAGATTCTTGAGGTGCTGGATTTTGGTATCGCGCGCAACCGACTCGACTATGCCGAGACGTACGAAAACACAAATTTCGTTCTCAACGCCAAGTACACGTACGAAGAGGTTTGCCGCTTGATGAACTGGGAAAAGAACATCAACGGCCAAAATCTTGGCGGCTATTTTTACGACGAAAAGACCAATACATTCCCTGTGTTTATTAACTATGACAAGGCGCCCGACATTAGTGAGTCAATTCAGTATGAAGATCGCTTTGTTTCGCCGAGCAAGCTTATCGCAATCTCCAAGGGCAACCGTACGCTCAACTCTCCCGAAATTCTGCGACTGCAGGTATGGCCGGAAAACGGCCTGAAGACGTATTTGTTTATGCGAAAGAATAAGGACGATAAGGGTGGCAAGGAGTTCTATTTCTTAGGCGAAATGCATCCGACCGGTGAGTTCGAAGCTATTAAAACTAAGAGCGGCGACAACGCCGTTGAAATCGAATATGAGCTCAATGTGCCTGTACGACAGGACATCTACGAGTTTATGCTCAGCGATTTGAGCGAGGCCGAGTAAAAAAGAGCGGGCCGCCATGTGGCGCCCGCCCCTTTCTTACATAAGCCCGAGTTTCTTTTCGAGCTCCTTAACGACTTTAACGTCTGCCGGAAGCCAATCGACATCCCACAGGTTATTGGTATCAAGCCATTTCATATCCTCGTGAGCATGCTCTTTGAACTCCCCCGAAAGAATGGCAGCTAGGTAGCACTGCATCGACAGGTGGAACGTCTCGTAATCGTGTTCGACCGTGCAAAGATAGTCGAGGTTACCGATCGTGACCTCGAGCTCTTCTTGAATCTCGCGCACAATTGCCTGCTCGCCGGTCTCGCCCGGCTCGAGCTTGCCGCCCGGAAATTCCCAGCCGTCTTTAAACTCGCCATAGCCGCGCTGGCAGCTCAGAATTTTTCCGTCCTTCTGAATAACCGCTGCTGCAACATTGATTGATTTCATAACTAGTTATCACCTCTCCAGTTGAGCCCAACCAGTATAGGTGATCAACCGCCCGCCATGTCCCAGTCGCCTGAAAACCACCTGCTCGACCAACCCTTAACGCCGTTTTGCACCGGCACTCCATCCCCCGCTATCGAGGTCTAATACTTTTCCGCGAAGTGAACGTCTGTTTTAGGACCCCTGAAGCATCCACATTTTTCGTCGGCAAAATCGCAGGATTCCAGCACCGAAACCCCAGGAAACGGCACCTCTAAAGTGTCGATGCTTCGGGGGGTCCGATTTAGCTCGTTCACTTCTCGGAAAAGTATTAGACCTCGTCGGCAGCAGTCCAAAAGGCGAGTCGTTTCTCCCTCGCGCAACCCAATAGACACATTCCGCTCCTCCCTCACACCACCCAAAAACTCATCCAACATTAATCTTGGCTCAAGAATCGCTTAATCTATAACCTGCACTATAAAGTTCGACCAAGGGCGGGGCGGCGCCGCGCAACGCAGACCGCTGAACGCAACGCTCGCGCCCGGGCAGATCGCCCGGCGTCGCGCCCATCGAACGAAAGGACAGGTCATGGACGACCTCGAAAAAGTTGAAACCATCCGCACCAAGTGCAACGTGAGCTACACCGATGCCAAGGCCGCGCTCGACGCCGCCGACGGCAACGTTTTGGACGCCATCATTTGGCTCGAGTCGCAAGGCAAGACCCAGACCACATCGGCGCACGCCGCCACCGAATCCGAGCCGGTCGATGAACCCTCGGCCGAGATGGTCGCCGCGCAGGCAGCCTACGAGAAGTCGAGCGAAAAGACTGACTTTTCCAAGAAGATGGACAGCGTGTGGGAGTACCTCAAAAAGCTCTTCCGCCTGAGCCTGGACACCAAGTTTATCGCCACGCGCCGCGACGCCATCATCCTCAACATCCCCATCCTGATCCCCATCGTCGCCCTGTTTGCCTGGGGCGCCACGATATGGCTCATGCTGATTGGCCTGTTCTTTGGCATGCGCTACCGCATCGATAGCGACGGCGACGTGCCCGGCAGCATCAACAACCTTATGAATCACGCCGCCGACGCCGCGGACGACATCAAGCAAAACCTGAACGACGACAAGTAATCGCAGACGGGAACACGCATGACACAGATCCTGATCGTAGAGGACGAGGAGAAAATCGCCCGCTTTGTGACGCTCGAGCTGGAGCACGAGGGCTACCAGGTGGAGCACGCCGCCGACGGCCGCACCGCCGTGGACCTGGCGCTGGAGCGCGACTACGATCTGATTCTGCTCGATGTGCTGTTGCCGCAGCTCAACGGCATGGAGGTCCTGCGGCGTGTCCGCAAGCACAAGGATGTGCCGGTGATTATGGTCACCGCGCGCGATGCCGTGATGGACAAGGTAGCCGGCCTCGATGCCGGCGCCGACGATTACCTGACCAAGCCGTTTGCGATTGAGGAGCTGTTCGCACGGATTCGCGTGGCGCTGAAGCGCGCGGAGGCCGTGCGGGCGGCTTCGGGCGTTGGCGGCGCCGGCGCTGGGGCGGGCATGACGGGCGGCGTGGGCGGCGACGCCGCTGCGGTACCCCCGGTCAGCGAGTCGACCAAGGCTTCCGTCGCGCCCTCTCCCGCCGCGCTCACCGTGGGCTCGGTCGTGCTCGACCCCAACCGCCGCGAAGTCACGGTCGGCGGCTCGCCCATCGCGCTCACGGCCCGCGAGTTCGACGTTCTCGCCCTGCTTATGGCACATGCCGAAACCGTGCTCACACGCGAGCGCATCGCGCACGAGGCGCTGGGCTACGAATACGTGGGCGACACCAACAACGTCGACGTGCACATCGCGCACCTGCGTGCCAAGATCGAGGACGCCGGCGGCGCCCGCATCATCCAGACCGTGCGCGGGGTGGGCTATGTCTGCCGTGCGTAACGCCGAGGCCAAGCGTGTCACCTCCATCGCCCGCGCCATCAACCGGAGCTATATATGGCGCCGCCTGATGAGCTACGTCTGGCTCGATCTGCTGCTGATGGTGATTGCGGCGGCGATCCTCGTCTATGGATACAACCAGACGCTGCCCGAAGGCGCGTTTACCGCAGGATGGATCCCCAGCGCCGCCGTTCACGGCATGTCGCTGAAGCCCGCGCGCGACTGGGACCTGACAACGCTCGCCTATACTGTCGAGCTTGCGCGTACCACCAAGACCTTCCCTCTCGCGCAGGACCTCGTCGCGCTATGGCCTCTCTACCTTGTCGTTGTGGGTTGGCAGGTCATCAGCGTGCTCAACATGCTCGGCGGCGCGAGGCACGTGCGTCGCACCATGGCACCGCTCAACGACTTGGCCCTGCGCGTGGACGAACTCGGCCGCATGCAACTCTCCGGCGGCAAGATGGAAACACTGGAGCAGGCCATCGAGCGCGCGAGTGTCGACTCGCCAAGCGTCACCACCGGCGACGCCGACCTGGCAAGCATCGAGGTCGCGCTCAACCGGCTGCTGCGCCAGATGCAAGAGGCCAAGCTGCAGCAGATGCGCTTTGTCAACGATGCAAGCCACGAGCTGCGCACGCCCATCGCGGTGATTCAGGGCTACGTAAACATGCTCGACCGCTGGGGGAAAGACGACCCGGACGTGCTGGCGGAATCCATCGCGTCCCTCAAGGCCGAAAGCGAGCATATGCAGGAGCTCGTGGAGCAGCTGCTGTTTTTGGCACGCGGCGATGCCGGGCGCACGGTCCTGCGGCGTGCGCATACCAACCTGGCCGCACTGGTCGGCGAGGTGTGCGAGGAATCGCAGATGATCGACGCCGCGCACACGTATCGGCTGGCTTTTGACGCTGCATTTGCCAACGATCCGCGCTGCGACGCACCTGTCGACGTGGCGCTTGTGAAGCAGACTCTGCGCGTGATCGTGCAGAACGCCGCCAAGTATTCGAACGCGGGAACGACCGTCACGTTTGCCATAACTCCCGATACGGGCACGGGCGCGATCGACATAAGTGTTGAGGACGAGGGTATCGGCATGAACCAGGAGTCCGCAGCTCACGCGTTTGAACGGTTCTACCGCGCCGACAACGCACGCGATGCCGGCGCGCAGGGCTCGGGCCTGGGGCTTGCCATTGCTAAGTGGATTGTCGATAGCCATGGCGGCGCCATTGGCGTGACCTCGGTCGAGGGCGTCGGTAGCCGCTTTACGATTCGCCTGCCACGGTAGGAAGCCCCCTCGTGAATCGAGGTCTAATACTTTTCCGGAAAAGTGAACGAGCGTATTTGGACCCCTGAAGCATCCACATTTTTCGACGGGATAATCGCAGGATTCCAGCATCAAAACCGCAGGAAACGGTACCCTCAAAGTGTCGATGCTTCGGGGGTCCAATTCTGCTCGTTCACTTCTCGGGAAAAGTATTAGACCCCGATTTCATGTCCCCTCAAAAGGTCGCCCCCTCGGCAAAAAAAGGGATAGGGCCATGCGGCCCTATCCCTTTTTTTCGTTATAGCAGCTTGTACGCTACTCGCGACACAGGTGCACGGCGAAGCCGGCGAACTCGCGCTTAAAGTACACAAGCTTGGTGCCGCCGTCGGGCAGCAGCACGCGCGACTCCTCGTTGACCTCGAGCCCGTGCTCGGCAAACCACTTCTCGGCAGCATCGATGTCGTTGACGGCAAAGCCTATGTGGCCCTTGGCGCCACGACCGTTCTGCTTCATGATCTCGACCAGCGAGTCGTTAAAGTACGAAATCGGGGTCTCGCTGACGGGCAGGCCCATCATCGTCGAGAACAGCTCCGCGATCTCCAGGGCGTCTGCCGGGTCGGTGGCGTTAATGCCCACATGGGCAACGCGCATGCCAAAGAGCTCGACCGGGTTGGCGTTCTGCTCGTTCATACAGGCAGCGCCTACTGAGCCATGACGTCGAGAACGGCCTTCTCGGCAGCGACGCGGTTCATGCCGGTCATAAAGGGCACGCCGCTCACGTACGGGCAGGTGAGGCCCTCGGGGGCAACGGTGGTGGCGATCAGCAGGTCGGCGCCCTCGTCGCAAGCGTCCTTGGCCTCGGAAATGGCGCACTGCACGATCTCATACTTGCCGGCGTAACCGTTGGCGTCGAGCATGGTGGCGACCTTCTGGGCAACGAGCGTGGAAGTAGCAGCGCCAGCACCGCAAGCCAAAACGATCTTCTTCATAGGTAATGTCTCCCTTCATGGTTTACTTTAGGTAAGTGTACCGCAGCGAGCGATGGCGCTCGGCCTCGATGCACTTTTGTGCCAGTTTGCTTGCACGCTGCGTATAATACATCTAGTACGTTTTGTCATACCGCTTGTTTTACGAGCGACCGAGGAGCTCAATATGCCCGATTCCCGCACACTCTGGACCGTCGTCGTTGTCATCTGTATCGCCGTGTCGCTGCTCTTTAGCATCAAAAAACGCACCACGTTTAAACGCCTGCAGCGGCTCATGGCCGCCAAACAGTGGGACGAGTTCGATCGTTTGCTCGACGGCAAACTCACCAGCATGCTGTACCCGCGCTACAACCGCGACTACCTGCGCCTGAACTCCTATCTGCTGCGCGAGGACCACGAGCGCGCCGACGAGATGTTTGACCTGCTGCTGGGGCTCAACCTGCCCAAGATGCAGCGCGTCGATCTGGTGATCAAGGCCTTTAACTACTACGTTGGCCAGGAGGACCGCAAAAAGTCCAAGGAGCTGCTGCACGAGATCAAGGGCTTTGAGGGTGGCCAAGCCGAGGCAGTCGCGCACGAATGCCAGCTGATGTACGACACGATGATCCTCAAGCGCCACAACGACATTCCCGAGCTGGAGCGCATGCTCGAGGATGTCGGCAACGACCCGGTCAAGCGCTGCCGACTGGAGTACCTGCTGGCCCTGCAGTACCAAAACAAGGGCGACGAGGCAAAGTTCCAAGAGTTCCTCGAGAAGTCGGGCCAACACTCGATGGCCGTCAACGCGTAACGGACGGCTTGTGCTAGACTTCTAGTCTTACGGGGGCGTGGCGGAATTGGCATACGCAGGAGACTTAAAATCTCTCGCCGCAAGGATTGTGGGTTCGAGTCCCACCGCCCCTACCACGTATTGTTTACGAGCCCGTGTCCCTTTGGAATGCGGGCTCGCTTCTTTTGGACACCGTCAAGCCTCTAAGAAGTTGCGGTGGAATAGTTCCTGTTTTGGCAGTTTATCAGCCTATTTAGGAACTATTTCACCGCAACTTATGAGGGGATGGTTAAAGGACGCTGAGGCTGGGGGTCCAGGCGATGGTGGGGGTCGCGCCGTCGAGAACCTCGTTGATGGTGGCAGCCATTCCGGCGAGCAGACTGTTCTCGCTTACAGTGAGCGCGTCGTAGCCGCCGGCTCGCATGAGCTCGCGAATCACCACAGCACCAGCCAGGATCACGCCCGCGCGCTTGGGTTGCACGCCTGGCAACGCGGCGATGCCCGCGACATCCAGCGAGGACATGCGCTCGATAGCGGCCGAAACCTGGTCCAGCGAAAGCTCGCGCAGGTGCACAAAACTCGAATCATACGGCTCCAGCTCGTGAACGAGCGCAACGAGCGTGGTGACGGTGCCACCCACCGCGACCAGGCGCTCGGCTCGCTCAAAGTCGACAGGCAAGCTCTTAAAGTAGCCTGCAAACTGCTCGTTTGCCCACGCGCCAGCGGCGGCAAGCTCGCTGCCCGTTGGCGGCAGCGCCGAGAAAAACCGCTCCGTCACGCGGCGACAACCGATGTCCAGCGAGCGCGTTCCCTCCAGCGCAAAGACCCCACGCTCCGGCGCATAGACGCCCGTCGCGAGCTCCGTGGATCCGCCACCCGAATCGGCAACAATGATGCGCTCGCCGGCAAAGTCGTGCGCCACGCCAAAAAACGTCAGGCGCGCCTCGACCTCGCCCGGAATCACCTGCGGCTCGAGCCCCAGCTCGCGCAGGCCGTCCAGCAGCAGCGCGGCATTGGACGCATCGCGCGCGGCGCTCGTGCACGTGGTACAGATGCACGCGGCCCCAAAGGCACGGGCCTCGTCCACAAACATTCGGCACGCAGCGAGCACGCGCCCAACGGCCGCCTCGCAAAAGCGCCCCGTTGCGTCCACGCCCTCGCCCAAGTCGGTAATCTCGGTATGCTTGGACGATTCCACGATCGCCCCGTCCTCGACCTGGGCCAGCACCAGTCGCGACGACACCGTTCCCAGGTCAATCGCCGCCACCTTATATCGTTTGCAATTCGTCATTGCGGCCCCCCTCCGGGCGCTACTCGCCATTGGACACGACTGCCTGGCCCTCGACGCCGTTAAATCCAAACAGCATGTCGAGCGTCTGGATGTACCACGGCGCGTCCTTGCCGACCTCTTCGATTTCCTTGGCAACTTCGCTGGCCTTCTTGGCGTTCGACGACTTCTGGCTCGACGAGGCATCGGAATCGTCGTCCAGGCCCTGCACTTCAATCCTCTTCTCGCCGGGCATCACCAGACCCAGGTCCTCGGTCGCCGCGTCCTTAATGCCCTCCTCCGAGAGCAGTTTGTCGACGCTTTTTTGCAGGTCGTCATTATATTGCTCGCGAATCTCGACCTGCTTGGCCAAGATGTCGCTCGAGCGTTTTGCCACATACAGGTCGCGCACCGGGAAGTACAGGCTCACGAGCGCCAGGGCGACGACAATGCCAACAAACAGCCCTCGCTGGGGACCGTGGGTAAAATCATAGATTGCCTTGACCACCGCGTTATCGTTGGCGTAGCGCATAAAGTCCGAACCCGAAAGACGGCTTGAGGGACGGCGCGGCTTGTCGGACGCCTGGGTCGAAGGGCACGACGCATGCTTGGAACGCGATGGGCGCACCGGACTGTCCGAGGAACTATTTGGCTGAGCATTGGGATGCGAAGTCGCCGGCGAGCTATACCTGGAGCGATCAGCGCCAGCATAACCAGACCCGCCAAGCTGCACCGAATGCGCACGGCGAGGTGACGGTTCGCGCGAACCGGCGGAATAGTGCCTGTTGTCGTAAATCTGATCCATGTGCGCCTTGTGCGGTTGAGGTTTGTTTGCGCTAAGTCCTTTAGTTATAGCACGCGGGCGGACCAGCCGGACGAGCCGTAGGACAAATCCATTACTCGAGCGCGCGTGGTCGCCAACGGGCAAGTCGACGGGGCGCCGCCCTTACGCCCCGCCGACCAACACCGTGTCCTACTCCTCTGCCTTTGCGGCATCCCACAGGTCGTTGAGCCCGTGGGTCGAAAGCTCGGCAAGATCAACATGGGCATCGGCCGCCATCTGCTCCATCGCGGCCCAACGGCGGCGGAACTTGGCCGTGCTCGCGCGCAGGGCGCTCTCGGCGTCGATACCCTCTTTGCGCGCAACGTTGACCAGGGCAAAGAGCAGGTCGCCAAACTCCATCTCGCGCTCGGGCGAGCCGGGTTCCTCGGCCTCAAACTCGGCACGTTCCTCGGCGACCTCGTCCCACACGTCCTGGACCGTATCCCACTCAAAGCCCACGGCAGCCGCCTTGCGCGACACCTTCTGAGCCTGCATCAGCGCCGGCAGATGCGTGGGCACGCCGTCGAGCAGGCCCTCGGGCGCAGCATCGCCCGCCGCCACGGCCTGGTCCTTGGCGGCCTTCTCGGCAAGTTTGACCTCGTCCCAAATCTTGAGCACCTCGTCGGAGCTGCCGGCATCCACATCGCCAAATACGTGCGGATGGCGGCGAATGAGCTTGGCGTCGATATCGCGCGCCACGTCGGCCAGCGTAAACTCGCCGGCGTCCGCCGCGATCTGCGCATGCAGCACGACCTGCATGAGCACATCGCCCAGCTCCTCGCGAAGATGGGCCGCGTCATCCGCCTCGATGCAGTCGAGCGCCTCGTAGGCCTCCTCGATCATGTTCTTGCCAATGCTCTGGTGCGTCTGCTCGCGGTCCCACGGGCAGCCGTCGGGCTGACGCAGGCGCCAGATAGTCTGTACCAGATGTTGTAACTCGGCCGATGCATCGACCAGCGTGGACAGGTCGCGCGAACCTTCGGCATTTTGCTGAGCCATGTGCTCGGCCATGGTTAGTCCTCCTCCATGATCACATGGCGGAACGCGCCGCCCTCGTAGATACCATAGCTGTGCGTGCCGTCCTTGGGGATGCTCACGCTGCCGGGATTGAAGAGCCACAGACCCGGGTGCGCGGTGCTTTCCTCGTTGACCTTGACGTGCGTGTGGCCGTAGACGAGCGCGGAGCCCTCGGGCAGCGCGGGCGCGTGGTCGACGCTGTTGTGCATGCCGGCGCCAAAGACGTGGCCGTGCGTCAGGAACAGCTCGCGGCCGACCTCGTCGAACAGTGCGGAGTAGTCGGCCATGACGGGAAAGTCGAGAACCATCTGGTCGACCTCGGCGTCGCAGTTGCCGCGCACCGCGATAATGCGGTCGGCCAGGGCGTTGAGCAGCGGAATCACGCGCTTGGGAGCGTAGTCGCGCGGCAGGTCGTTGCGCGGACCATGATAAAGCAGGTCGCCCAGCAGGACGATGCGGTCGGGCTGCTCGGCTTCGATGGCGGCGCAGAGGCGCTCGGTCCAATATGCCGAGCCGTGGATGTCAGAAGCGATGAGGTATTTCATGGAGGTCCTTTCGGGGTGGGGTTGACGTGGCCGGGCGCGGAATGTCGCCACCAGCCGCGTTATTCAAATCACAGTGCCGCGCTCTGGGCCGCCTGCATCACGCGTTGGAGCGGCACATTGTGCTCACGGGCAAGGCGGGCGCAGTCTTCGTACTCGGGCGCCGCACGCTCACTGCCGTCGGGCAAGGTGGCCACCTTGACGGACACCTCGCCCCACGGCGTCGTTACGCGCTCAAAGTAGCGCGGCAGGCAAACGCGCTCCATAACCTGGCGGCGAATGCCATTGGTCGTGGTTTCCAAAAAGATGATCGTCTGCAGGCGCTCGATATCCTCGTGGGTGCAGATTACCTGCAACTGCCAGCCAGGACGGCCTTTCTTGCAATAGAGGGGCAGCCAGTGCACCTCGCGCGCGCCGGCCTCGCGCAGGCGGTCGGCGGCGTAGGCGAGCACCTCGGGCGACGCGTCGTCGATGTCGCACTCCAGCTTGACGATGGTTTCGGGCGCATCGGTCTCGCGGGACAGCGGAGATGTAGTTCCACGTTGCATACGGTCCGGCTCCTTTCCGCACGGGCTCGTTTTATTCACCCAAACGCTAGCACATCGCGAGCGGCGCAAGTGTGGCGGCGCGCGATGAGCGCGATTTTCCTTGTCTGCAAGAACCGACACTCCACCGCCTCGGCCAAACATGTACATCAGCCTCCAAACATGTCATTTTTTGTCGGTTTTGGAGGCTGAGGTACATGATTCGAAGCAAGGCCGATGTCGCGAGCCCGCCCTTATGCGCCGCCCGTCCTTTCCAGTCGATTTCGGCCCCCGGCGCGTACATCGCACTGGGGGCCGCGCCGTTACAATGGAGCAGATTCGCTTGACGTAAAGGAGCCGCCATGCCTGCTTGCCCGCTGGTCGATTGCCATACTCACACCTCGTTTTCGGACGGACACGCCTCGTTTGAAGACAACGTCCGCGCCGCTGCTGCGGCCGGTTGCCGCACCATGGTCTCGACCGATCACCTTACCCTGCCTGCCAGCATGGATGCCACCTGCGAGGTGCAGGTTGTCGAGGGCGACCTGCCGGCGCATCGTCTGGCTTTTGAGGATGCCCGCAAGCTTGCCGCGCAGATTGCGCCGGAGCTCGAGCTTGTCTATGGCTTTGAGTGCGATTGGTACGAAGGCTGCGAGCCTTTGGTTGAGCGCTGGTCCCGGGGCGCCGTCGTACGCCTGGGCAGCGTGCATTGGATTGGTAACCCGGGCAATATCATGGCAGGCGCTGCGGGCACGACGGGGACAGAGGGCGTCGCGCGCCCCGATACGCCCGACTCACGCTGCGGCTGGATCGACGACGACACCAACCTGCACGTTTGGGAAAACTTAGGTGTGCGCGGCGTGTGGGAGCGCTACGTCGATGAATGGTGCCGCGCCTGCGAAAGCTCGCTCAACTTTGATGTGATGGCTCACCCCGACCTGGTCATGCGCTTTTCGAAGGAAGGCTTTGCGCCCGATTTTGACCCCGCACCGTTTTGGCAGCAGATGGCCGAGTGTGCGCACGATACGGGCCGCCGCGTTGAGGTCTCGACCGCCGCACCGCGCAAGGGGCTCGACGACTACTATCCCGCGACCGGCCTTTTGCGCTGCTTTGCCCATGCTGAGGCGCCCATTACCTTTGGCTCGGATGCGCACCGCGCCTGTGATATTTGCTGGAATATCCGCGAGGCCCAAGCCCATGCCTACGACTGCGGCTACCGAACCTTCGACATGCCCCACCCCACCGGCGAATGGGAGTCCACACCCCTCGCCTAGCCATCCCTTCATAAGTTGCGGTGAAATAGCTCCTATTTATAGCCCTAAGACCGTCAAACAAGAACTATTCCACCGCAACTTCTATGGTCATCGGGGACGTTCTTTAACGACTAGTGGCGGCGGGCGTTGAGTTCGCCGGCCAGCTCGTCGAGGGTAATGCCGTAGCGCTCAAGCGTCACGAGCAGGTGGTAGACCAGGTCACCAGCCTCGTAGCGAATGTGATCATGGTCGTTATCCTTGCAGGCCATGATCACCTCGCTCGCCTCCTCGGCAAGCTTCTTGAGCAGCTCATCCTCCACATCGGTCAGCAGTCGAGCGGTATAGCTTTCCTGCGGCGACGCATCGCGACGACCGTGAATCACCTCGGCCAGCCCCGTTAGCGTCTCGCCGATATTTCCATCCTGAACGTTTGCGGTACGCACACCCATGGTTCAATCCTTTCTGGTCGGCCAAGCGCCTGGTCGAGCGCCCGCCCTACGCGAGTTTCTTAAAGAAGCAGGTACGGTTGCCGGTATGGCAGGCCGGACCCGGCGAGTCGACCTTGACCAGCAGCGTATCGCTATCGCAGTCGGCCCAGAGTTCGCGAACCTCCTGCATGTTGCCGCTCGTCGCGCCCTTGTTCCAGAGCTCCTGGCGACTGCGGCTCCAAAACCACGTGGTGCCGGTCTCGAGCGTCAGCCCCACCGACTCCTCGTTCATCCAGGCAACCATGAGCACCTCGCCGGTGTCATACTGCTGAACCACACAAGGAATCAGCCCGCGGGCGTCGTACGCAAGCTTTGAAGGATCGGTTATCTCTTCCATTTCTCTCCCCAAATTCAAACTTCGCAGGTCGGCGAGGGTTGTCCAGGTGCCCGAGATTCCGAGCGACAAGCCCGACGACGCGTACTTAAGTACGCGAGGAGGGTTGGAGCCGGAAGGTCGGGTGCCTGGGCAAGCCGCAGCGCTAGAAGTCCAACCTGACAGGGATGCCTTGAGAGGCCATATACTCCTTCACCTGGCGAATGCTGAAGGTTCCAAAGTGAAAGACGCTCGCCGCCAGCACGGCGTCGGCCTCGCCCTCGATCACGCCCACGGCAAAATGCTCGAGCGTGCCCACGCCGCCGCTCGCGATGACGGGGATTGGCACCGCGCGGGCCACGGCGCGGGTGAGCGCCAAATCAAAGCCGGCCTTGGTGCCGTCGCGGTCCATGCTGGTGAGCAAGATCTCGCCGGCGCCGCGACGAGCCGCCTCCTCGGCCCACGCCACCGCGTCGATGCCCGTGGCGTTGCGACCGCCCGCCGTGAAGACTTCCCACTTGTCGGCACCGGATGCGCCGGGCAGGCCCACACGCTTGGCATCAATCGCCACGACCACGGCCTGGCTGCCAAACGCCGCGGCAGCCTGGCTAATCAGCGACGGATCGCGCACGGCCGCCGAGTTGAGCGACACCTTGTCGGCACCGGCGGCAACCATGGTGCGCATGCCCGCCAGGTCGCGAAAGCCGCCGCCCACGGTATAGGGAATGGCGAGCTCCTCGGCCGCGTGCGCTGCCATCTCGATGGTCGTCGCGCGGTTGTCGCTCGTCGCGGTAATGTCCAGGAAGACGACCTCGTCTGCACCCTCGCGGTCGTAGGCACGGGCCAGTTCCACCGGATCGCCCGCATCGCGCAAGCTCACAAAGTTAACTCCCTTGACCACGCGGCCGTCCTTGACGTCCAGACAGGGAATTACGCGCTTGGTAAGCATGGGCTACTCCTCCCCTCGGGCGGCGGCCAACGCCTGGGCCAGCGTAAAGTTGCCCTCGTAGAGCGCACGGCCGGTAATGGCGCCTTCAATCGCGCCCTCACCCACCGCGGCCAGTGCGCGGATGTCGTCGAGCGTCGAGATGCCGCCCGAAGCCACGACGGGAAAGCCCGCGACCTCGGCCACATGGCGATACGCCGCCACATCGATACCCGTCTGCATGCCATCGCGCGCGATGTCGGTATACACCAGATGCTTAAAGCCCAGCTCGGAAAGCTGCGCCACGGCATCGTCGAGCGCCACACCTGCGCCGTCGCGCCAGCCGTTCACCTTGACCTGACCGTCGCGCGCGGCGATGTCTGCCACCAGCAACTCGCCAAAGCCTTGGGCTGCCACTTCGGCAAAACCCGGCTCGGTCACCAGCACGGTGCCCAGCGCGATACGGCATGCGCCGTAGCCTGCCAACTCGTCGATGCGCGCAAGCGAGCGGACGCCGCCGCCCACGTCCACGGACAGACCGTCGACGCCGCAGATGGCCTTAATCGCCGCCGAGTTGGCAGCGCGTGCGCCCTCGTCCTCGCCAAAGGCAGCGGACAGGTCGACGACGTGCACCCAGCTCGCGCCCTGTTCGGCAAACGAGCGGGCAACGGCCACGGGATCGTCGGAATATACCTTGCAGCGGCTGCGGTCACCGCGCTCCAGGCGCACGACCTTGCCGCCGATCAGATCGATTGCGGGAAACAGGATCATCGGCCAACCTCCTCGACGATGCTCACAAAGTTCTTAAGGATGCGCTGACCCAGCGCGGAGGATTTCTCGGGATGGAACTGGCAGCCCCACACGTTGCCATGGCGCACGATGCACGGGAAGCTCCGCGTATAGTGTGTGCACGCCAGCACATCGGCGGCATCGGCGTCGTCAGCCACCGCGTAGCTGTGGGTGAAGTACATGTTGGCACCCTCGGCAAAACCGGCAAGCAGCGGATCGGCCGCACCGGCGGGCGTCATGTGCACCTGGTCCCAGCCCACGTGCGGCACCTTCAGGCGGCTCGACTCCAAGCGCGTGCACGAACCGCGCATAATGCCCAGGCCATCGACCCAGGGACCGCCAGCCTGCTCGGGGGCGCTGCCGTCGGCGACCGCGCCCTCGTCCGCAGGCACGCCCTCGTTGCCGCGCTCAAAAAATAGCTGAAGGCCCAGGCAGATGCCGAGCAGCGGAGTTCCGGCGGCAACGGCGTCGAGCACCGCGTCCGCCTCGCCGCTCTGGCGCATAAAGGCGATCGCGTCATAGAACGCACCCACGCCCGGGATGACCAGGCCGTCGGCGCGGCGGATCTGCTCCGGATCGTCCGACGTGCAGGCGGCGGCACCGGCGCGCACAAGCCCGCGCACGACGCTCGACAAGTTGCCCTTGTGGTAGTCGACCACCACGATCTTCGGTTCGCCCACGCGACCCTCCTTTTTCCCATTCAAAACCTGCCAAAAAGGGACAGGTTTATTTTGGTCGGTTAAACGTTCACCCACCGTATGAGACAGCATTTCCGCAGATAAAACCTGCCAAAATAAACCTGTCCCTTTTTGGCAGGTTACAGCGAGCCCTTGGTGCTGGGGATGCCCTGCACGCGGGGATCGAGCTCGCAGGCGTGGCGCATCGTGCGGCCCACGGCCTTAAAGGCGGCCTCGATAATGTGATGCGAGTTGCCGCCTGCGAGCTCGCGCACGTGCAGCGTGAGCTTGGCATCGCGCGCAAAGGCATAGAAGAACTCGACGGCCAGCTCGGTATCGAAGCTGCCCACACGTTCGGTCGGCACGGGCAGCTCGCAGTAGGCCTGGCCGCGACCCGAAATGTCCACGGCGGCCATCACGAGCGTCTCGTCCATGGCAATCGCCGCGTCTGCAAAGCGCGTAATACCCGCCTTGTCGCCCAGCGCTTGGCAAAACGCCTCACCCAGCACAATGCCCGTGTCCTCGACGGTATGGTGCGCGTCGACCTCCACGTCGCCTACTGCATGCACCGTCAAATCAAACAGGCCATGGCGGCCAAAGGCGTTGAGCATGTGGTCGAAAAACGGCACGCCGGTCGAGATATCGCACGCGCCGCATCCGTCCAGGTCGAGTTTGACAACAATATCGGTCTCCCCCGTCTTGCGGACCACCTCGGCATAACGGCTCATCTACATCTCCTCCTTCACCAGCGCGGCAAACGCAGCCAGCACCTCATCGTTTTCCTGCGGGGTGCCCACGGTAATGCGCAGACAGTCCGCAAGCCCCGGCGCGTAGCTAAAGTCGCGCACCAAAATCGAATACTCGTCGCGCAGGCGCTCACGCACGCGCGTAGCATGCGGCGTGCGCACGAGCACAAAGTTCGCCGCACTCGGCCATGCCTCCACGGGCAGACCCCCGGCAGCCATTGCGCGCAGGGCACACAGTTCGCGCTCGCGCTCGGATGCGACCTGTGCCACCACGGGCGCATACGCATCGCGGGCGCGCACGCAGGCAAGCGCCGCCGCCTGGCTCAGCACGTTGACCGAATAGATCTGGCGAATCGCCGCAAACACGTCGATGACCTCGGGCGCCGCAATCACATAGCCCAGACGCGTGCCGGCGGCGCCAAACGCCTTGGACAGCGTATGCAGGATCACCAGGTTGGGATGCTCGGCGATAAGTCCCTGCGCTGTGGTGGCCGCGCCAAACGAATCATCGGCAAACTCCACGTAGGCCTCGTCGACCATCACCACGCCGGGGCACGCATCGCACAGGGCCGCGACAAAGTCGAGCGGTGCCACGTCGCCCGTGGGGTTATTGGGCGAGGTCACGATTGCCAGGTTGCACTCGGGCGCCGCCGCGAGCACGGCAGCCTGGTCGAGCTCAAAGGTCGCGGGGTCTCGCCACACGTCGCGCACCTCGGTCTGGCAGAGCGACGCAAAGAACGCATACTCGCTAAAACACGGCGGGCAGTTGAGCAGGGTCCGCCCCGCGCCGCCAAACGCCAGCAGGTAGTTATAGAGCAGCTCGTCGCCGCCGTTGCCCACGCAGATATTCTCGCGCGCCACGCCATGCCAAGCGGCAAGCTCGTCGCGCAGGTCGTTCGACATGGGATCGGGGTAGCGGTTGAGCGGCGTGGCAGCCAGGGCGGCGTCGACCGCCTCGCGCACGCCAGCCGGCACAGGATAGGTGTTCTCGTTGGCCGAAAGGTTGATGCGCGTGGGCGTAAAGTTGGGATTGTAGGGCTCAATGCCAGCCAAGTAGGGCTGGACGAGCTCCTTCATGCGAGACGTCAGCTCGGCCATATTAGGCCTCCTCGCCGGTCGCGCCAGCGCCATCCGCGCTTGCTGCCGCTAGGTCCACACCCTCGGCGACCGTCGCCACGGCGTCGCCCGGCCAGGCGACCTTGGTCAGGTCGGCCGCGGCCAGAGACTCAGCACTCACGGCACCCTCGCCCTGCTCCAGCACACGGCGACGCAGTGCGGCGGAAAGCGCGTGTGCCCACAGGCCCTCGGCCTCGGCCAGGCGCTGCGTCGCGGGAGCGTCCGAGAGCAGGCCCTCGGGCGTATAGCAAATGACGCTCGAGCGCTTGACGAATTCTTCGACCGAAAGCGGGTTGGAGAACATGGCCGTGCCGCCGGTCGGCAGCGTGTGGTTGGGGCCGGCAACATAATCGCCAAGCGGCTCGGAGCTCCAAGCGCCCACAAAGATGGCGCCGGCGTTGCGAATGCCGCCGAGCAGGCCCATCGCATCCTTGCAGTGCAGCTCCAGGTGCTCGGGCGCCACGGTGTTCACCGCCTCGACGGCAGCAGCCATATCGGCGGCCACCACGATGGTGCCCTCGTTGTCGAGCGAGGCGCGCGTGATCTCGGCGCGCGGGGACTGTGCCACCAGAATGTCGATACCCGCCTCGACCTCGCGCGCAAACTGCTCGTCGCAGGTCACCAGATAGCAGGCTGCTAGCGGATCGTGCTCGGCCTGGGCCATCAGGTCGGCCGCGACCACCATGGGTTTGGCCGTGGCATCGGCCAGCACGCAGACCTCGGAGGGACCGGCGACCATATCGATACCCACGTCGCCCGAGACAATCTGCTTGGCCGCGGCAACAAAGGCGTTGCCCGGACCGGTGATTTTGTCGACGCGCGGAATGGTCTCGGTACCGTATGCCAGCGCGGCCACGGCCTGGGCGCCGCCCACCATATAGATCTCGTCCACGCCGCCAAGCTTTGCCGCCGCGAGCGTGTAGGGACTGATCAGGCCGTCCTTTTGCGGCGGGGTCACCATGACCACGCGCTCAACGCCGGCCACCTTGGCGGGAATGGCATTCATGAGCACCGTGGAGGGATACTGCGCGCGACCGCCCGGCACGTAGATGCCGGCTGCCGCAAGCGGGGTCACCTTAACGCCGAGCATGGTGCCATCTGCACGCGTGGTAAACCAGCTCTGCTCGACCTCGCGCTGGTGGAACTCGCGAATCTGGCGCGCAGCCTTCTCGAGCGCCGCGACAAAGGCCGGATCGAGGCCCTCGAGCGCGGCATCGATCTGCTCTTGCGGCAGACGGAAGCTCTGCAGCTCAACACCATCAAAACGCTGACAGTAGTCGCGCACCGCGGCATCGCCGTTGGCGCGCACGTTGGCCACGATATCGCGGGCGGCGTCGACGATGTTTTGCGGCAGCACGCCCTTACGGTTGAGCTGGTTGGTAACGAGACGCTCACCGGGAGCAAGCTTGATAGTCTTCATATCGGTATCCCCTATCGGTCGAGGTTGTGTTCGAAAAACGAGAGGCCGGGCGGCGGCGCCCATCGGCCCGCAGCCCAGACGTTGGGGCGCCCGTGCGTGCTCGCGCTATTGTGCCGAGCCCGCAACGGGCTCAAAATGCTTGTCCTTAACGGCCGCCGCCAAGCGATCTGCCAGATTGCGTACGCGCGGATCCAAGCGAGCGGCACCCGGGTTGACAAAAAAGCGCGCCGTGCAGTCCATAATGCGGCCGGTGATGACCAAATCGTTGTCGCGCAGCGTGGCACCCGTGGCGGTAATATCCACGATACGGTCGGTCATGCCGACGATGGGGCCCAGCTCGATGTTGCCGTGCAGCGAGACGATATCGGCGTTCACACCGCGCTCGGCATACCAGGCACTCGCGATGCGCGGATACTTGGTTGCCACGCGAAGCGAACCGCGGCGGGCATAGTTGCGCTCGGCCTGGCCGGCGCGCCACGCGGGCTCTGCCTCGATAAAGGTGCACAGGCCGTAGCCCAAATCGACCAGCTGCAGCAGGTTGAGGTCGGCCTCGATGAGCGAATCCCAGCCGCAGATGCCGCAATCGGCGCCACCGCAGCCCACAAAGGCGGGCGCATCGCTGGGTCGCACGATAACAAACTCGATATCGCCAACCGTGCCCTCACCGGCACGCGTGTCGCGACCGCGCACAATCAGGTGACGGCCGGGGTCACGCAACTCAGAGACGTCCAGGCCCGCGGCCTCGAGCACGTCGAGCGTGTCTGCCTTAAGCGAGCCCTTGGGCACGGCAATGCGCAGCGGACCCTCGGCGCCACGGCCCGCGGCGTGATCGCCGTCGGAAGCGGTGTCCTCTGCCGAGGTACGCGCGGCCTCCAGGCGCTCGAGCGAAAAGGCGAAGCCCGCCGCCGGCACCTCGATGCCGTCGCCAAATGCACCGGTAAAGATGGAGTCGTAGCGTCCGCCCGAACCGACCGGATCGGGCAAGCCGCCGGCATAGGCCTTAAAGACCAGGCCCGTGTAGTAATCGAAAGAGTTCATGATGGAGAAATCGAACGACAGCACCTGGGCGTCCTCGGGAGCCAAACCCTCGACCAGGGCACGCAGCTCGCGCGTCGGCGGCGCGGCGATACCGGCGGCCTCCAGCAGCGCGTCCACGCGGTCGAGCACCTCGGCACCACCGTGCAGGCGCGGCAGTTCGCTAATGGCGGCCTTGACGGCATCAGACTCGGTGCTGGCAGCCACGCGGGCATCGAGGCCCACAAAGTCGTTGGCATGCACGCAGCGCAGGGCCTCGGCTGCCAGCTCGCGATCCTCGCACGCCGCGAGCAGCTCCTTAAAAGGACGCACGCTACCTGCGATAATACGAGCATCGGGAAGCGCCAGCTTACGCACGGCCTCGGCCACCAGCGAAACAATCTCTACATCGCCCGCGGTATCGCCCGCACCGATAAGCTCAAAGCCCAGCTGCGTAAACTGACGCGAGCCACCGGCATTGCGCTGGCACTCGCGAACCACCGGCGCCTCGTAGCGAAGGCGCAGGGGCAAATCGGCCGCACGCATGCGGGTCGAAACCAGGCGCACGATCGGCAGCGTGTTGTCGGGACGGACCACCAGCAGGCGACCATCATCGTCAAAGAGCTTAAACGGCGTGTCCGCAATGCGGCCGCCCTCCTCGAGTGAGCCCTTGTCCTCGAGCAGTGGCGTCTCGACCGGCAGGTAATGATGCTCCCTAAAGCAGCCCTTCACCGTACATGCGATCTCCTCGCGCGCCTGAGCCTCCTCGGGCAATATGTCCCGGAATCCCCACGGTGTGGCCGTCATCTGGTGAGCCTCCTCATGCTGTGTTTCATATAGAGCAGAAGACCGGCATAGCTCCGCCGGTCTTCTGGGTACTTTAGCATACTAGAGTGTTTGCGGGGAAAATCCGTCGTAGCCGCTCACACCGTATTCATTTGGAAACATAGGGCAGATTGCCGCAACCCAACCCCACCTAGGCGCCAATCGCACGACGATACTCTGCCATTACCTGCGCATCGGCAGCTGCGGGGTCGGCAAAATAGCGCCAGTCATAGGTCTCGGCCGAAACAACTCCGCGATAGCCGCGCGCCACCAGCCTATCCAGGTCGGCGCGCATATCGCGGTCGCCGTCACCCCAGGCAAGATGCGTCGTGCCATCTGCCGCAACATCGACAAAATGCACGTGGGCGACATCATCGCCAAGCAGATCGAAATAATCGTCGATGGTATCCCCCGCCACCGCCATAGCGCCTATATCCAGACACGCCTTAAGTGCCGGATGATCAACCGCCTCGATCATGCGCTTCGTGTCGGCCGCCGAGTTCACGATCATCGACTCAACCGGCTGTAGGGCCTCGAGCACCAGTCGCACGCCGCGCTCTCCCGCATGCTCGGCAATCGCACGCAGCATCGAGGCACTTCGACCCCACGCGTCCTCGATCGGCTCGTTCAAAAATGCCCAGCCGCTCGAGACCATGACCTGCTCGGCTCCAAGTTCCGCCGCGATATCCACAACGTTCTTAAAGTACGCGAGCGTGCGGGCACGTGCCTCATTCCCGCGCGCCGCGATATTCCACGGCTTGGGGTTGTTCTGTTCGGGACAAAGCCCCACAATCCGAATCCCATACCGCTGTGACAGCTCCTGCACCTGCTCGAGCGAATCGTATCCATGGCAATCGACATACAGATGCATCGCCCCGGTCCAAAGCTCGCAACACGTGTAGCCCGAGGCCGCTGCCGAAGAAAAGAATTCCTCAAGGTCAAAATAACGATGGCTGATATTCATGACGGCAAGCTGGGGATAGCTCATAATTACTCTCCAACCCAAGCGAGGCCCCGTTCCATATAGGAGCGAGGCCCGATTACACAAACGTTATTTGCTC
>NZ_JBNPOK010000013.1:0-56364 GCF_050315135.1 Collinsella sp. SGI.033 | reverse complement strand
CGGTCCTTCTGATGGTTGTCGAGAGAGGGTGAATTGAGGCGCCCCCGCACGCTCCATGCTACAATCGCGGGCATGCCCCACAACTATATCTGCCTTCGAAAGGAGCCTGCGTGGCGGATGCCATCGATCAGCTCACGGACCGCGTGCTCGTACTCGGCCGCCTCACCATCGTCCGCCGTGCCATTACTGCCGTGGCAGTCACGGTCTCTGCCGTTCTCCAGACATTCCTGAT
This sequence comes from Collinsella sp. SGI.033, assembly GCF_050315135.1. Lineage (NCBI taxonomy): Bacteria > Bacillati > Actinomycetota > Coriobacteriia > Coriobacteriales > Coriobacteriaceae > Collinsella > Collinsella sp. SGI.033. The sequence continues at coordinate 56,132 of NZ_JBNPOK010000013.1, read as the reverse complement.
CCAGGCGTTCATTTGGCCCGCTGACCTGCTTCCGAGTGGTCTTACCGGCGTCGCGGTCCTTCTCGATCGCGTTACCTCGCTAGGTGGCGTTCACATCGACATCTCGCTCGGTATGCTCGCACTCAACATCCCCGTGGCGCTCCTATGCTGGAACGGCATTAGCAAGCGCTTCGTCATCTTCTCGATGATGCAGGTCGTGCTCTCGTCGCTGTTCCTCAACGTTTTTCACTTCGCTCCATTTTTGGGCGACAAGATCATGCTCATCATTTTTGGCGGCGTGGTCTCGGGCCTGGGTGCTGCCATCGCGCTTAAGTCCGGCGCATCCACCGGCGGTACCGACTTTATCGCGTTGTGGGTCTCCAACCACACGGGCAAGACCATCTGGGGCGTCATCTTTGGCTTCAACTGCTTTATCCTGGCAATCTTTGGTTTTATGTTTGGCTGGGACAAGGCGGCGTATTCCATTGTGTTTCAGTTTATTTCGACCAAGACCATCGACAGTTTCTATCATCGCTACGATCGTGTGACGCTGCAGATCACGACGCGTAAGGCAGACGAGGTCATGACTGCCTACGTAAACCATTTTCAGCACGGCATTAGCTGCGCCGAGGTCGTCGGCGGATACAGCCGCGAGAAGATGTACCTGCTGCACACCGTTGTCTCGACCTACGAGAGCCAGGACATTATCAGGCTGGTATGCGAGGTTGATCCCGGCGCCGTGATCAACGTGTTCCACACGCTCAACTTTGTGGGCGGTTGGTGGGGCGGTCATGTCGACGAACCCATGCCCACGGCCGTTCCCGATCCCGACAAGCCCGCACGCATGGCCAGCAGGCAGGTGCGCCTCAGCGAACAGGACAGCCTGCAGCAGGACGACGGCAAGTAAGGTATTTGGCATTTTGCCGGCTCTGCTCAATCCTGTCCCTTTTTGGTAGGGAGGGTGTATCGTTTTATCGTTATGAGGTAACATAAAACTAGACGTTATATACGTATTTGTTATTCCGATATTTCGATAAGAGTGATTAGATATGCCTGCACCCAAAAATGCGCCGCTGTACCAGCAGATTTACGACGAAATCAAGGATTCGATCGAGAAGGGTGTTTATGCACCCAAGGAGCGTATCCCGTCCGAGCTTGAGCTTGCCGAGCAGTACGAGGTGAGCCGTATTACGGTGCGCCGCGCCGTAGAGGAGCTGTGTTCCGATGGCTATCTGGTTAAACAGCAAGGCCGTGGCACGTTTGTCTCCACGCCGCACATCAACCGCCAGTTTCATGCCTCGATGCTGCAGACGTTTACCGCGCTGTGTGCCGACAATGGCATGAAGGCCGGCGCGCATGTAATCGATCGCCAGATCGTTCCGGCGCGCCAAAACGAGATGGAGTTCTTTGGCCTGCAGAAGGATGCGCTGCTGCTGCATATCAAGCGCGTGCGTACGGCCGACGGCGAGCCCATCTTTGAGGAGAACATCTTTGTGCCCTTTGACGCCTACCGTGAGCTGTTGACGGCCGATCTTGAGGACAAGTCGATTTTTGCCGAGGTCGAGCGTGTTGGTGGAACGCCGATTGCCTCGGCTGGCTACCGCACGGTCGAGGCCGTTCGCGCCAATGCCGAGCAGGCGGCCGAGCTGGGCATCGCTCCGCACGATCCGCTGCTCAACCTGCGTGCCGGCTTTACCGGTCCCAATGGCGAGCCGGTTTTGCTCGGCAAGCAGTATTACGTGGGTAGCCGCTACGTCATGGTCATATAAGTTACGCGGTTTTACCAAACCGTGTAACGGCTCGACGCTACGCCTTTGGTTCCGCCGTTCTAACGAACGGCGGACCGGTCGACGCTGCAAACGCCCCTAAGCGGCAATCTGACGTTCAATCGTCGGTCGCGTACCGAAGTACGCTTCCCTCCTCTTTCACGTCACCTTGCTCGCTTAGGGGCGTTTTCGCTGACTTATGCTCAACCAGCGACGTTTCCGCGCTTGTCAAGAATGTCCCCAATGACTACCCACCGTTTTTGGCCTGTGTACGGGTTCAAAGTGGGAGATTATCCACGCTCGTTCCCATCGGATTACATTGCCCGTGGCCGGCAGCCGTGCGGCACCGGTCCGCGTGGCGGCGTATAATCGGCGGCAGATGACTTGGACGTTAGGAAACCATGACCGATAGCATGCAGAAGATGGCGCTCGATACGCTCGGCGCCTATTTTGGCTACACCTCGTTTCGCCCGGGGCAGGACCGCATGGTCGATGCGATCCTTGCCGGCCGCGATGCGCTGGGCGTTATGCCCACGGGCGCCGGCAAGTCCATTTGCTACCAGGTGCCCGCGCTCATGCTGTCCGGTATCACCTTTGTGGTGAGTCCGCTGCTGTCGCTTATGGAGGATCAGACCCGTGCATTGCTCGCGGCGGGTGCGCGACCCAGCTATCTCAACTCCAGTCTTACTCCGGCCCAGCAAAACACCGTGCTCAAGCGGGCGCGCGAGGGCCGCTACCAGCTTATGTACGTGGCGCCCGAGCGTCTGCTCGAGCCGCGCTTTTTAGCTTTTGCGCGGGAGGCCGCCGCCGGCATTGGCGTGCCACTCGTGGCCATCGACGAGGCTCACTGCGTAAGCCAGTGGGGCCAGGATTTCCGTCCCGCCTACCTGCAGATTCGCGAGTTCATCGATTCCCTGCCGCAGCGCCCCATCGTGGCGGCCTTTACCGCTACGGCGACCGAGCGCGTGCGCGCGGACATTCAGCAGATGCTCGGCCTGCAAAACCCCGCGACGGTGGTGACGGGCTTCGATCGCAAGAACCTCTACTTTGGCTGCGAGGAGATGGGCGACAAGGCCAAGGCCGCGTGGGTGCGCGACTATGTGATCGCACATTCGAGCGAAAGCGGCATCGTGTATTGCTCGACTCGCAAGACCGTCGATGCGCTGGCAAGCGAGCTTGCCGAGGCGCTGGGCTCCAGCGGCATTCGCGTTGGCCGCTACCATGCCGGCATGGGCAACGACGCCCGCCGGCAAAGCCAGCGCGCCTTTATCGACGACGATATCCAGGTAATGGTTGCCACCAACGCCTTTGGCATGGGTATCGACAAGCCCAACGTGCGTTACGTGATTCACAACAACGTGCCCGAGAGCATCGAGGCGTACTACCAGGAGGCGGGCCGCGCCGGCCGCGATGGCGACCCAGCCAGCTGCCATTTGCTGTGGAACGGCAATGATTTTCGTATGCGTCGCTTTTTGATCGATCGCGGCGATGTTGCCGACGAGGCGCTCGATGACGAGCAACGCGCGTGGGCGCTCCAGAATCGATACCGTCTGCTCAGCCAGATGGAGGGCTACTGCAATACCACCGGCTGCCTGCGCGAATACATACTGCGCTACTTTGGCGACGAGGCTGCGGCCGAGCATACCGCCGCAGCCGGTGCTAGCGGTGCCGCCACGGACGACGCCGAGGGCTGCGGCAACTGCAGCAACTGCCTCACGCAGTTCGAGGTCGAGGACGTCACCGATATGGCCCGTGCCGCCGTGCGCTATGTGGCTACGCGTCCCATGCGTTTTGGCAAGTCGCTGATCGCCGACGTGCTCCACGGCGGTAACACCGAGCGCATTCGCCAGATGCATCTGGACGAGGACCGCGGCTACGGTGAGCTGTCGAGCGAATCGGTCGGGCGCATCAAGGACATTATCGGGCAGCTGTGCGGCCGCGGTTATTTGGCAACCTCACAGGGACAGTACCCGGTCGTGGGGCTGGGCCCGCGTGCCGGCGAGGTCGAGGACGAGGCGTTTGCCTTTACCGTTAAGCGTCGTGCATCCAAGCGCAAGGCCTCGGCCCGCGCCCGCCGTGCGGTGGATCTGCTGCGCGAGGAGGCCGAGCTGGATCAGCGCCCGCGCGTGGGCGACGATGCCGAGCTGTTCGAGCGCTTGCGGGCACTCCGCAAGGAGATTTCGATCGAGCTGGAGATGGCGCCGTACATGGTCTTCTCCGATAAGGCCCTGCGCGGTCTGTGCCGCCTGCGCCCTCAGACGCGCGACGAGCTTATCCGGGTCAACGGCATTGGCGAGAAAAAAGCCGACGCCTTTGGCGAGCAGTTTATGGCGGCGATTGAAGAGTTTGAATCCGAGCATGCACGGGATGGAGCGTAACGATGGCAGCCGATAGCAAGACCGACCGTACTGACGTGTCCGCCGTGCCGCTGTACCAGCAGGTTATGGACGACCTAAAGGGCGAGATCGCGCGCGGCGTGTACGCTGCCGGCTCGCGCATTCCTTCCGAGATGGAGCTCGCGAAGTCCTACGGCGTGGGGCGCATTACCGTGCGTCGCGCCATTGAGGAGTTGTCGCGCGCGGGATATCTCAACCGTCAGCAGGGGAGGGGCACGTTTGTGTGTGCGCCCAAGCTCAAGCGCAAGATTGTCCAGAAAGGCGACGTCCAGAGTTTTACCGAGGCCTGCGCTGCCAACGACATGGCGGCCGGAGCGCGCCTGGTATCGCGCACGGTGGTTGCGGCGACGCGAGAGGACGCGGCGTTTTTTGGCGTGGAACCCGGCTGCGAGCTCATCGTGGTCGAGCGCGTGCGCACGGCCGATGGCGTGCCCGTCATGCTCGAGAACAACGCCTTTGTGCTGGCCGACCATCCCTATCTGCAGCAGCTTGCCGACGAGGACCTCGCCGACAATTCGATTTTTGCGATCGTTGCCGTGCATTCGGGCCGCGCACCGCTCAAGTCCGATCCCTGTACCGTGGAGATCGCGCTCGCTGATGCCCAGACGGCCCCGCTGTTGGAGGTGCCGGTCGGCGAGCCGCTCTTTTATATGGAGGCGTACTTTACCGATGCGGACGAGCGGCCCTTGCTGCTCGGGCGCCAAAAGATCGTGGGCTCGCGCTACGTGTTCGACATCTAACGTCCATAGATAGAACAATACAGAACAAGTTTGGTGAAATGAATTCACCTGCGACAGCTTGCGTGTTATAAATAGGACAACATAGAACGACCGCAGGTACGAGCTTTCGTCGCTCAAAGCCGCCACACAGGGAGGAACGTCACCGTGAACGCACACGATCTGGTTCAGGAAATTATCGAGCGCAAGGGTAAGATCGAGAATGTCTTTTGGATCGCCTGCGGCGGTTCGATGATTGACCTTATGCCGGCCAATGAGCTGCTCAAGCGCGAGGCAACCACGTTTACTTCGACGGTCTACACGGCGCGCGAGTTTTGCCTTATGGCCCCCAAGAGTCTAGGGCCGAAGTCGCTCGTCATCGCCTGTAGCCACAGCGGTAACACGCAAGAGGTCGTCGACGGCTGCGAGATGGCGCTGGCCGCCGGTGCCGAGGTCGTGACTATGACTGACTACGCGGGCTCCAAGATCGATAACGGCAAGTGGACCACCTGGGTTTACCCGTGGGGCAAGGGCGAGTCGCAGGCCGAAGTTCCGCAGGGCATCGGCGCTCTGATCGCCGCCGAGCTGCTCGACCAGCAGGAGGGCTACGAGGCGCTCGCCGACATGTACGCCGGCCTTAAGCAGATGGACGCACTGCTGCCCGCTGCCCGCGAGAAGGTCAACGCCGAGCTGGGCGATCGCTTTGCCGAGCTCTGCCAGCAGCACAAGTTCTTCTATATCCTGGGCTCCGGCCCCAACTTTAGCCAGACCTACGCCATGGCCATCTGTTCGCTCATGGAGATGCAGTGGCAGCACTGCTGCTACATCCACTCCGGCGAGTATTTCCACGGTCCCTTCGAGGCTACCGAGCCCGGCGTGTTCTACTTTGTGCAGCTTGGCGCTGGCGAGTGCCGCCCCATGGAGGAGCGCGCACTGGCATTTCTCAACACGCACACCGATACAGTCATGGTGCTCGATGCGCTTGAGTACGGCGTGGGCGAGGTGCCTGCCAGCGTGCGTTCGTACCTGGAGCCGATCTTCTTCTATGCGATGAGCTGTGAGCTGCGCGCCGCCCGCGGCAAGGTATTTGACCACAGCCCCGAGGTTCGCCGCTACATGGGCGTCGAGCAGTACTAGGTAACGGGGAACGCGATTTTTCATGACGGGGCCTTCGCCAAGCGCGGGCCCCGTTTGCGTTACGGCGCCCCTTTCTGTTTGTCGAAAACGAAGTCAAATACTTTTCCCGAGAAGTGAACGACCTATTTTGGACCCCCGAAGCATCGACATTTTTTGACGCCAAAACAGCAGGAAAATCTTAATGAAACTGCAGGAAATGGTCTCCACAAAGTGCCGATGCTTCGAGGGCTCGTTTTTGCTCGTTCACTTTTCGGGAAAAGTATTAGACCTAAATCTGCAGGCGTGTCGCGTGAGTCAAAAAGCGGGCCGCGCCGGTGGGTTTCCGGCGCGGCCCGCTTGGTATCGCGCTTAGATTTGCAAGGTTGCGGCAGCCAACGGCCTACTTGGCGTCGTAGGCCTCGGCGTCCCACCAGTCGAGCTGGGCGATGTTGTCGCGGATGTGCTGACAGCTCTTGTGGAAGCCCTCGAGCTCGTGCTCGGAAAGGTCGAGCGTGTAGACCTCCTCGACGCCCTCGGCGCCGATCACGCACGGCAGGGAGGTAAAGATGCCCCCCTCGCCATACTGGCCGGTCATAAGCGTAGAGGCCGAAAGCACGGCGTGCTCGTTGTGCAGCACGGCGGCGCAGACGCGCGCGGCGGAGTTGGCAACGGCGTACTCGGTGCACTGCTTGCCGGCGTAAGTCACATAGCCGCCCTTGCGTGCGAGCTCCTCGACTTCCATGTGGTCGAAGGCGTACTTGTCGGGGTTCTCGGCCTGAAGCTCGTTGAGGCTCTTGCCGGCGATGGTTGCGGCCTTAAAGGCGGCCAGCTGGCTAAAGCCATGCTCGCCGATCATGTAGGCATCGATGGACTTGGGGCTCACCCCGACCTTCTTGGAGATCTCGGTGCGCAGGCGGGCAGAGTCCAGGCCACAGCCCGAGCCGATGATCTTCTTGGGATCGTAGCCGGTCAGGTGCCACAGCTCGGTGCACACGACGTCGCAGGGGTTGGAGATGCTCACGAAGATGCCGTCGAAGCCGGCGTTGACGATGCGCTTGGCAAAGGTGCGGGCGGCGTCGGTGGTAAAGAACAGCTCGCCGTCGCGGTTGCCGGCGGCCAGTGCGACCTTGCCGGCGGCGTTGACGATGACGTCGCAGCAGGCCAGCTCCTCGTAGTGGTCGTAGCAGTTGACGATCTTGGTGTTGTACGGAACAAACGAAAGGGAGTCGCGCAGGTCTTGGACCTCGGACGTCACCTTTGCCTCGTTGATATCGCAGAGGTACAGCTCATCGGCAATGCCCTGCATGAGCAGGCTGTTGGCGACATGTGCTCCTACGTGGCCCTGGCCGACCACACCGATCTTACGCGTCTGGTACATATACGTATCCTTTCGGCCGAGTTTTTCGCATCGAACCATTGTAGCGTCCTGCTGCCACTTTGCTAGGCTAAAGCGCCGTAGATTTTTGGGACATGCCTTAATCTCTACTTTTGGAGTGATTTGGGCCGCTGACGGTGTCTCGGGGCGATGCACTCGCGCGGATGGGGCCGCTCGTTGTACCATAGCTGCAACTGACTCGTAAGGAGCATCCATGCCCATTCGCATCCCTGACGCCCTCCCTGCCGCCGCGCAGCTCGAGAGCGAGAACATCTTTGTCATGACCGAGTACCGCGCGCTGCACCAGGACATCCGTCCGCTGCGCGTGCTCATCCTCAACCTCATGCCCACCAAGATCGCCACCGAGACGCAGATCATGCGCAAGCTCTCCAACACGCCGCTGCAGGTAGAGGTGGACCTGCTACGCACCAAGACGCACGAGGCCACGCACGTGAGTGCCGGCCACCTGGAGACGTTCTACCGTACGTTCGACGACATCCGCGATATCCACTACGACGGCCTGATCATCACGGGCGCGCCGGTGGAGCAGATGCCGTTCGAGGAGGTCGACTACTGGCCCGAGCTCTGCCAGATCATGGATTGGTCCACCACGCACGTGCACTCTACGCTGCATATTTGCTGGGGTGCACAGGCAGGGCTCTACCATCATTACGGTATCCAGAAGTGCGACCTGCCGGCCAAGGCGAGCGGCGTGTTTGAGCATTATCTGGTGAAGCCGCAAAGCCCGCTGGTCCGCGGCTTTGACGACCGCTTCTATGCCGTGCATTCACGCAATACCGATGTGCGCCGCGAGGACGTGGAGGCCGAGCCGCAGCTTGAGGTCGTGGCCGTATCAGACGAGGTGGGCCTGTACATCGTCAAGTCGACCGACAGCCGCCGCTTCTTTGTCTTTGGCCATCCCGAGTATGATACCGACACGCTACGCCTGGAGTACGAGCGCGACGTGAAGCGCGGGCTCAACCCCCAGGTGCCGGCGCATTACTTCCCAGGTGACGACCCCACCGCCGAGCCGCGCAACGTCTGGCGCAGCCAGGCCCAGCTGCTCTACACCAACTGGCTCAACTACTACGTCTACCAGACCACGCCCTACGACCTGGCCCGCGCCGGCGAGGAGCACTAGGCTACGGCCGCGGTTGCGGTTGTGGCTGCGGCTGCGGCGTGACGAGCGTGGATTTTCGGATGCCCATCTTGCGGGTGCGATACAACGGCGGTTAGGCGCTGATGATGTGGGGTAGCGGCAGGTCGTGGGTGTCGGTGGGAACGTGGTCGACACGCTGCTCGTCAAAGGCGATGCCGATGATTTGGCATGCGGGCGAGAGCGTGGGCAGGTAGCGGTCGTAGCAGCCGCCGCCGTAGCCCAGGCGCGCGCCGGTGTGGTCGAAGGCTACGAGCGGCACGACGATCATATCGAGCGCCTCGGCAGGCACGATAGGAAAACGGCTGCTGTCGACGTCCGTGGCTGCGAAGGCCCGCGTAGGGTGGGCGATAAACGGGGCCTCGGACGCATCGCCGGCAGCAACTGCCCGCATGCACATGCGCTGGCCACAAGCCACGGTGTCAGCTGCCGAGAACATGCACGGATAGGCCACGCGCCAGCCGTGTTTTGCGGCCGCTGCGGCAAACGCGGCAGGATCTGCCTCGGAGCCCATGGCGGCATAGACGGCAACGGTGCGCGGGGCCGCGGGACCCGAGCCGCCCAGCAACTCAACGAGCCGCGCGCATACAGCAGCAGACTTTGCCGCCCGCATATCCAAATCTAGAGCATCGCGCCGGGCAATTATCGCCCGCCGCAACTCGGCCTTATCCATCCCGGCCCCTCTCTCAAACCTGCCAAAAAGGGACAGGTTTATTTTGGTAGGTTTTATCTGGTCAAATGTCGAAACCACCACGCAAACCATCGCAAGGGGAGCAGTTCATGGACATCTTCGTGGGTTTTGACGAAGAGTGGGTGTTCGCGGCGGTGTGTCTCGATCTGTAACAGTAACTCGGCAAAATCGGGCCTAGATGTTACAGATTGAGACAAAGGGCCGGCGTCATCCGAAAACGTCTCGATTTGTAACGTCTGGAGCCAATATTCCCGCCTAGATGTTACAGATTTAGACAAACTGGTGTGACGGGCTGAGCTGCCCCGCCCAGGCAGCGGCAAAAGAAAAGGTAGATTTTCAGGCATGTCCCAAAAATCTACCTTTGCTGTGCGTTAGCCCAGCAGGTCGATGACGTTGAAGCCGGCGTTGCTCTTGGCGATGACGTCTCGGCCGCCAAAGACGCAGGTGGGCGAGACGGCTGCGATGCGCGTAACGTCGGCGCCGAGCGAGCGCAGCTCACCGGGCGTGGCGGCGAGCATCTGGGCGCGGCGCTCCTCGCGTGCATGCGGATCGAGTCCGGCCAAGTAGGTCGTGTTGCGGCGTTTGGTGAGCGCGTACGGCTTCACCGGCGCGTCCATGCCGCTCACGCAGCTCACGATAAAGCCCTCAAAGGCTGCCTCGTCGGGCTCAAAACCGCCGAGCCATTCGCCTGCGCGCGCCACGCGCTCAATCGAGGGGTCGATTGCCGGGTCGCGGTAGGTGTAGAACGCGGCCTGACGCTCGCCTGCCGCGCGGAATCCGCAGCCGTAAGCCCCGCCCTTCACGCGGATCTCGTTCCACAGGTAGTCGTAGGAGAGCGCGTTGGCGGCAACCGCCCAGGCGCCCGTCACGTCGAGCCCCAAGCGACGCGGGTCGCATGCGCTTGCCGCAAAGCAGATGTCGCTGGGGATGACAAAAGCCTCGTGGCGGTCGCACGGCGTCGGCACCACGAGCGTGTCGCGGCCGGCAACAGCACCGTTGCCCGCGCCCAACCCCAGGTCGCCCGCGGCGGCCCAGTACGCGTCAAAGTCCTCATCGCTGCCGGTAAAGCTCGCCAGACAGCCATCGGACACAAAGATGCGGCCTGCCAGCTCGGCAAGCTTGGCGCGCAGGTCGTCCAGGCGCTCATCAAAGTGGTCGAGCAGATCGCGCAGGAACAGGTAGAAGTCCACGCCCGAAAGCTGCTCGCGCACCACGGCCGAAGGCGAACTGTAGCTCATCGCGCGACCGAGCGCCGCCGAGTGACCGTTGTTAATGAAGCCCTGCTCAAGCCCAATGCGAATCTGCGTGAGCACGTCGCGCACGCGGTCGGCGTCGGCATCAAGCAACAGCGTGCTCGACCACACCTCGCGCGGCAGGCTCGCCAGCGCATCGATCTTTTCGGACAGGGCGCCGGCGCTCACCAGCAGGTAGGGGCGCACGCCGTCCACGTCGGGCTGGGTCATGACCTCGGTCGTAAAGCTCAAAAAGCCCAGCTTGCCGGCGATAAGGTTGTCGAGCTCCTCGGCCGAGTGCTCGCTCGTGGGCAACTGCTTGAGCAGGCGGCAGAGCAGGGTCACATAGGGCAGGTCCTCAAACGCGACGCAGCTCAGGTCGAAATACTGCATGGCGTAGGCCAAGCGGTTGGTGGGGATGCCGTGGCGCAGGCAGGGGATGGGCGCGGTCGTGTCCACGACCAGCGGCGGCTCGGGGCGCGCCTCGCCAATGTCGGACACGCGCAGGCGTGGCAGCGTGGCCTTGGCCTCGGGCGCGTCATCCGCCTCCTGCGCGGCGCGCAGCGCAGCCGTGCGCTCGACCACATCGGCCAGCTCGGCATCGGTCATGGTATCGCGCTTGGCTGCCAGCTCGGCAGCCTCGGCACTCTCCGCACCCTCGGCGGCATCCACCGGCACCAGCTCGACCAGCGCCATGTGGTCATTCTCCAGCACCAGCTCGCGCAGCAGGTCCTCAAAGTAGCTGCCGTCCAGCTCGCCGCGCAGCTCCTCGTACACCGGGCCGTACTTGAGCGCCAGCGTCGCGGCGTCGTCATCGTAGAGCCAGGTGCTCAGCGCGTCGCACGCAATGGCCACGCCGTCGGCGATACCGTAGTCGCGCTGGCGCAGGTCGTATTCGTTGCTGCTGATGATGGCCTCCAGGCGCTCGCGCGGAACGCCGTGCTCGCACAGGTCGCGGCAGGCGTCCTGGAACACGCGGCGCAGCTCACGCGCCACGCCGGGCTGCGCGTTTTGCAGCATGATGAGCTCGTAGGGCTGCAGGCTCTCGGCCGCGGTGTAGCTCACCACGTTGCCGCCCAGGCCGGCGGCAAGAATGGCCTTCTTAACCGGCGCCTCGTTGGAACCCAGCAGTGCCTCGAACAGGATGTCCGCCGCGATCGTGCGCTTGCGGTCGAGCGCGCTGCCCAGCACAAGACCCAGGCCCACCAGGGCGTTCTCGGGTGTGGTGGCCATCTCGACGCGCTTGTACTCGCAGGTCACGGGCGCCTGCACGACCAGCGGATTGGGCGCCAGCGTGGACGGGTCCTCGCCGGCTGCAACGGCAGCGTCCATGCGGCGGCTCGCGGCACTCGGCTGCGACAGATAGCGCTCGTCCAAAAACGCCAGCGCGCGGTCCACGTCCAGGTCGCCGTAGAGCGTGATGTAGGAGTTGGAAGGATTGTAGTGGCGCGCGTGCGTGTCCAGGAACTGCTCGTAGGTGAGCGCAGGGATCGCGCGCGGGTCGCCGCCGCTCTCGTGCGCATAGGCGGTGTCGGGATAAAGCGCGGCGTTGACGGCGTCGTCCAGCACGCTCATGGGGTCGGACAACGCGCCCTTCATCTCATTGAAAACCACGCCGTTATAGTGTAGGGTTCCCTCGCGCAGGCTCGCGGAGCTGCCGTTGCCCTCGCCCTCGGCGCCCTTCGGCAGGTCCAGCTCGTAGTGCCAGCCCTCCTGCTCAAAAATGGTGGGCTTGGTATAGATGGCCGGGTTGAACACCGCGTCCAGGTACACGTCCATCAGGTTGTACAGATCCTGCTCGTTGGTGGTGGCAACGGGGTAGATGGTCTTGTCGGGGTAGGTCATGGCGTTGAGGAACGTCTGCATGGAGCTCTTGATCAGGTCGACAAACGGCTCCTTGACGGGAAACTTGGCCGATCCGCACAGCACCGAGTGCTCGAGGATATGGAACACGCCGGTGGAATCGGCCGGCGGCGTCTTAAAGCCAATGGCAAAAGCCTTGTTTTCGTCGTCGCACGCCAGGTACAGCAGGCGGGCGCCCGAGGCGGTGTGGCGCAGCACGTAGGCGTCCGAGTCGAGCTCGGGCACGGTCTCGCAGCGCTCGACGGCAAAGCCGTGACAGGTGGTGCCGGGCACCAGCAGCGCGGCGGCAGCGGCGCGCGGGTCGGTTGAGGTGGTGGGCATATGCAGTCTCCTTTGACGCCCCAGCGGGGGCGAATCGAGTCGAATCCTCGTGAGTATACCCATATGGGGCTGCGGCTCTGCGGCGAACTGGAGACGATGTCGGCGGATTGGACAAAGGCCCCGCGTGCCCGCCGCGCGAGCGTGGAAACTTGGACGCCTATCGAATGAGAGTGGATTTTCGGACGGAATCAGCCTCAAAACGTCCAAAAACCGTCCAAATATCCACCCTCATTTCCCGACCGTCCAAAATCCACGCTCATCCGCCGCCCGCGCATCTCTCATCTCTCATCTCTCATTCGTCACTAATACGAGAGATAACAGAAAGACGAGAGATGAATATGAGAGATAACTGAGCAGCAAAGAGACAAGAAATCACGGTATTGTCTCAATACTGATTGTTCTACCAGCAAAAACATGTTTAAATGAAACAGATGGTAGATATCTTATCTCTCATCTTTCACTCATCTCTAATACGAGAGATAACAGAGAGACAAGAGATAATTACGAGAGATAACTGAGAGACGAAGGAAATCTATTCGCGGCATTCTCCGCCGGACCGAGCGAAAGGACGTGCAGATGAACGAGAACGAACTGATCGGTCTGCTCGAGTCTTTAAGGCGCATGGGCTCGGACGATCTTAGCGTCGAGGTCAAAGAGAGCGCCACGACGCTTTCTCGCGACGTATGGGAAACGGTTAGCGCATTCGCGAATACCGCCGGCGGAATTATCGTGCTCGGCGTGAGCGAGCGCGCGGGCTTTGTCCCGGTTGAGGACTTTGAGACCGAGAAGGTGCTCAACCAATTTGTCGCAGGCATGGGTGATGCCGGCGGTCGCGGAAAACTGGCCAATCCGCCCAAATACACTATTGAGCGCGTGGAGCTTCGGGGCACCGTGGTTCTCGTTATCACGATTGAGGAGCTCGACCCGTCGAGCAAGCCCTGCTATGTAATAGAACGCGGCGCCCAGGGCGGCAGCTACAAGCGCATTGATGACAAAGACGTGCCACTTTCATCGACCGAGGTTTTGGCACTGTCGTCATACGAGCGGACGAGTCCTAGCGATCGCGATGCAGTGCCCGGCGCGGTTGCAGGCGATCTTGACGAGGCACTGGTCGATCGCACGATAGAGCGTGCTTTCTCGCTGACACCTCGGGCAATGCGCGGCGCGCCGGACAAGAAAACGAAGCTGGAGCGCCTGAATTTCCTCGACTCCCAGGGCAAAGTTACTAAGGCCGGGCTCCTGGCTGCGGGTGCCTATCCTCAGCAGTTCTATCCTAAGCTCTTTATCGATGTGGCGGTCTATGCCGGAACGCAGAAGGGCGCGGCGGGGTCGTTGAGGTTCATGGACCGTACGATCTGCGAGGGAACGTTGGGCGAAATGATCTCGGATGCCGTCGCGGCAGTCGCCAAGAATTTGCGGCGAACCTCGACGATCCAAGGCGTCTCGCGTGTCGACTCGCTGGAGATTCCCGAGGAGGTCCTGCGCGAGGCAATCGCCAACGCCGTAATCCACCGAGAATACGGAGATCGGTTCTGTGGGCAGTCGGTCGCTGTTGACGTCTTTGATGACCGTATCGAAGTGACGAACCCCGGCGGCCTATACGGAGGAAAGACTCGCGAGAACTTGTTTGACGGCAGCTCCCGGTGCCGCAACGCGACGCTCATGAAACTCATGTCGATTGTTCCGCTGCCGGATGGCGCAGGTTCGCCGGCTGAGGGCAATGGCTCGGGCATTCCGATGATGATCGACGCCATGTGTGCTCATGGTTTGGCCGAGCCCCTGTTCTGCCCGGGATTCGATCGGTTCAAAGTGGTTCTCTATCGCTCAAAGGTCGAGCCGGTCGACCACGGCGGTGACTTAATTGTGGCGGCACTTAAGCGTTGCGGTGAGCTGGGTACGCGCGAGTTGGCGGAGCACACAGGGCTCACAATTTCCCAGGTTAGGTCGCGCGTCAACACACTCATTGCTCAAGGCGAGCTTGAGCCTACAGCGCCGGCGACGAGTCGCAACCGCAAGTATCGACTGTCGGAGCGTGCGGAATAAATGCGCCAGCGGACGAGGTGACCCAATAATCGACTCTCGATTGGCGCCCGCTAAGGTAAGGCGGTTGTTGCCCAGTCGACGGCGAAGTTAAAAATCCGGCTTACGCTGGCATAGTCCCGAACCCATCCATCAGGAACAGCCTAAGAACCAGCTTGATGACATTTCCCGGTTTGATTTCTGCCGTGCCAAAGACGTGGCGCTCGGCGAGCTCGCTGCAGTATGCATAGATGTCGCGGATAAGGTCCGCGCCCGAAAGCGTAAACATGTAGCCCGCGTCCGAAAGTGCATTGGGCGCGGCGGGCAACTTGGCCATGTGGCAGAACGTTTGCAGGTCGGGCGCCATAACATTCTGGTAGTCGAGGTGGCCGCTGGCATCCTGTGCGGCAAGCTCCAATTGGCGCACAAAATCCAGCGCCGCCGCTAACACAAAGCTCGGCGTAGGCGCATTGACGTCCTCCGTGGTCGCCACGAGCCTGCCCGCCGCCTGCGTGACAAGCCAAGCGACCTCGCGCTGGCAGCGCACGGCCTTGCGCGTCACCGGCTTGATGGACGAAGAAGAAACGCTTCCCTTAGGCGGATTCGAAGCAGCCATAAGACCCTCCCATGAACAATCCGGCCCAATAAGCCCGGATGAAACATGTGCTACATCAGTATACAGGGGAGTGGGATAGCGGGGTATGAGCGCGCCAGCGGCAAACCGAGAGCATCAACGATGTGCCGATCGCGGAATGAGATCTCGTAATAATTGACTCTCGGCCATATTATTGAGGGGCATGACTCGCGTTCGTATGGTTGTAGGTGCTGGCGATGAACGACATTGACCTTGCTGCTCCGTTGATGGATGGACCAAGCTATGACCGTGCCTGCAGTCTCGTGCCTTCCGAATACGTTGAGGCATGGGAGTGGTTTCTGGGTGAGGAGCAGCGCGGCGGCGTTTGGACCAGCCTTCCGCACCGCACCAAGGAAGATAGCCCTCAGTATCAGTATCGTTTGAGAATTGGCGCGGACTTCTTTCCCGTAACGCGGGATTCAGGGATCTTCTGGCCGGGCCAGGATCGGGTGAAGCAAGATCCCAATAAGATCTTTGCGCTTTCGGTCCATAACTCTAAAAAGAGCTTCTACACCGATGTTCCTCCGCTCTATTTGGATGACGGTACGTGGGTCATTAAGTATTCGGTTCAAACGCCAGGTGTCGTTGGTTCTCGAGACCAGAATTACAACCGTAAAATGCTCAACTGCATGGAATATGGCGTTCCAGTTGGAGTCATATTTGCAACCGAGGTGGGCTATAAGGTGCTCGGCCTTGCGTTTGTTGAACGGTTTGAGCCCGAAAACGGCTGGTTTGTTCTGCATGGTCCCGTTCATAAAGGCGGGCCTGATCCTCGTTTTGCGTCCGACATGAGCTATCTGAAGCACATGTCAGCCGACATTGAGTTTGCCGGACAGAGTGCGACCGATGACGAAAAAGCTCGCTATGCGTTGAGACGCGAGCGATTGGGGCAGCAATGGTTCCGCAAGCAGCTCATTGCCGCCTATGATGGTCGCTGCGCGGTGTCGGGTTGTGGGGTTAACGAGGCACTGGAGGCTGCACATATCGAGAATTACTCGGGACCCAAATCGCAGGTTGCCAGCAACGGCATTCTACTTCGGCGCGACTTTCATGCTCTATTCGATGCTCATCTGATTTCGTTTGAGCCTGTTTGCGGCGAATATCGACTGTGCGGATCGTACCTGCTGGATAAGACCGACTACGCTTCCTTTGCAGGTGCGACGCTAAGGCAGCCGAATGAGCGTCAGTGGCGACCCAATGCGGTGTTTCTCGAGGCCCATCGCATTGAGTTTGATCGCTCGGAAAAGAAGCGTGAAAAGGCGGGGCTTCTGCCGTATTAGCGTATTTGGCTTCGGCGGTCTTTTACGATCGTGTTGTTTGATCGGATCGCGTGGCGATGCAATCTCGTGCACGCCCGCCGGTGCATGCTCTTCCTGATTTGGATAGCGAGAGAGGAGCGCGTGTGAGCTGGCGAGGCGATATTGCGATGGGGAAGTACGGAAAACTGCCGTGTGCCCTTATCGACAACAATATGTTTCCGGGCGTAGAGGTTGATTGCGGGTCGTTTGCCGTCGCCTGTCCTTATTGCGGCTCACAAATATCGTGTCTCGATATTCGGTTCATCGATGCGCGCGACAGACTCAGCGACGAAGTGAGAAAACGGACGGGCGTTCATATGCCGGTGTATCCGGAGAAATGCCCTGTTTGCGGCCTCGATATCGTGTATGACGTTTGCGACGAGGGATAGGCGATGCGGAGGAGCTGGCTGTGAAGGCCTCTCCGTCTCTACAAATAAATTCCCTCACCGAGCTTCTTGTGGAACTCGGCGTGATGGTCGCGTGCCCAGGTAAAGAGTGCCTGGTCAAAATTGGTACGCGTGGCCGGGACGCCAAAGACGCCGGCAACTTCGACGCGCACAAACTCCAGTGCCGGCAGCTTGTTGATGGCAGTGAGGGCAAACGGGGACGTGGGTTCTTCGAACAGATAGCGGCTGCCTTGCAGCGCGTCGCAACTGGTGCACGTGTTGCCGAGCGATGGGGCTTTGGAGGCTCGCGCGCCTACGGGCTTGTAGCCACAGCGCTTAGAAAGATAGTCGCGGATCTCGCCCGGGACGCAGCCAAGAGCGGGAACAATGGCGAGCGCGTTGGCATTGGCTGTGTCGATGGCAATATGCCCGGCCTTGTTGGGTGCGTGCGCAATGGCGATGCCCTCGCTGTCATCGGTTCGATAGGGAATGCCGAAGGCCGCGACCGAGGTCTCTTTGTGACATTTCCAGCATTCGCGCTTGCCCAGTACTAGATATATATACGGCGCAGAGGGGTCGGATCGGTCAACACCGGGCAGCCACTCGGCAAAGGGCTCGGGGTTGACGCCGCTGGGTACATACCAGATCTTCTTGGTCCGGTCCCATTTGGCGCCCAACGCTTTGGCTTCTTCTTTGTGTGAAAAGGGAACATCGAGCTCGGTGCGCATGGTGGCTCCTTGGTGCTGCAGGTGTAAGTGGCTCAAGGATACCGCAGGGTGTGGACGTTGTGGCGTTTTGCCGAGAAGCCGCGGTGCGGACTGGTTGGTTACGCCTTGGATAAACTGGCAAGTAGATGGTCGGCTTTTGGCCAGTTGGGCGGCAACCTTGCCAAAAGCTTGACGGATTGCGGTTTGGGCATCGGCGAATGAACACTTTGGCGCACCTCGGCGAAAAAACCGCCGGTCGTTTACCGGAAACTTAGCAGAACCGCCAGCCGCCGCCGGCGTGCGTGCTATCTTCGCGCCATGAGGTACTTTATCGTTTCACATAACGCCGCATTGGCGCTGTTGGCGCACATGCCGAACCCTCGCTTTGGGGATTCGGAGCCAGAGGTCGTGTCGATTGCAGGTGCCTGTGCGCTCTTGGACCAAGAAGCGCAGGAGGTTATCGATCGCTATGACCTGGGGATCGAAACGCTGGATTTGCTGGTGCCGTCGCGCGCCGGCCGTCGGCAGAGCAAGCATGTTAAGACGCATCTGTGCACCAACGAGCTCCCGGCGGGTTCGTTTATCTCGCTGGGCCACTGGATGGGCGACCTTGATGCGTATGTGTGCTCTCCCGAGCTGGCGTTTTTGCAGGCTGTGCACGATGGCGATGTGGCAGCGGCCGTCTATGCCGGCTATGCGATGACATCGGATTACCGGCTGGATAACCTTGCTCCCGGTGGGGTAACAGGCAGGGATGCGGGCATGCGCGATAGCAGGCTCACGACTAAGGAGCTCATCGCGGCGTATATCGAGAAGTCACCCAAGGTGAGGGGTATCGCGAAGGCAAAGGCGCTGCTTGCATATGTGATCGAGGGGTCGCGCTCTCCGAGGGAGTCGGGGCTCTGCATGTTTATGTCGCTGCCTGCGCGCTACGGCGGGTATGCATTGGGCAAGGCCGAACTTAACAAGAAGGTCTTCATTCGCGATGGATACAATGACGGACGTGATCACAAGCTTCGCGTGTTGGAGCGCACACCCGACATAACGCTTACGGCTAAAGTCGAGGTGGGCATGGATAAAGTAAAGGCCGGGCTGCTGCCAGAGGTGCTGACCGCGATGGTCGATTACGACAGCGATGCCATTCATGACGGACGCGAGAAGATTTACAAGGATGCCGAGCGCCGCAACGAGTTGGAGCTGTTGAGCGGCGTGGCACACTTCACCGTGACGACTGAGCAGGCAAATGACTACGACAAGCTCATTCGGCTGTGCGAACGCATCCGACGGAAGCTGCACCGGAACAAGCGACCCATTTTTAACAAGCCCATGAGCGAGGAGCAGCGATACTTTGCCCTCAAGCGCGTCGAAGCGAAGCGGTTTAAGCTTTGGCAGGCCGTAATCGAGGCGCGTCAACATTGGTAGGGGCGGTTGCTGGGCATGGGACCAAGGGCCTCATTGTCAGGTCTAATACTTTTCCCGAGAAGTGAACGAGTCAAAACGGACCCCCGAAACATCGACACTTTTGGTGGCTTATTTCCTGCGGTTTTATCATTGGAATCCTGCGGTTTTGGCTGTAAAAAGTGTGGATGCTTCAGGGGTCCAAATAAGGTCGTTCACTTCTCGGGAAAAGTATTAGACCTGGTTATGGGAAGGCTGTCCGGATGTGGCCGCGAGGCTTGCGAAGGCCAGATCGGGGCGGTCGCCAAGGCTGTTTGGGTAATTTTGGGGCTGATTGGGGCGGTCGCCGGGGTTGTCTGGGCGACTTTGGGTGTGGCAGGGGTAATTGCCGGCGATACCGAAGCAACTTGGGGTCTGCCGGGATGATTGCCGGTTATGTAGAGGCGGTATCAGCCTCGATTGGGATGGTTATTGGAGCTGCCGAAGCGGTTTTGGGTGCCACGGCGCCCTTTTGGCTTAGCACATAAAACAAAACAGCCCAGAGGCATAGCATCTGGGCTGCGAACATTTGGTGGGCGTTAGAAGATTTGAACTTCTGACCTCTTCCGTGTCAGGGAAGCGCTCTCCCCCTGAGCTAAACGCCCGATCAAGGGTGCGCAAGTGCGCAAGGGATAATATAACGGAGCTTGAACTCGGTGGCAAGAATATTTTTTAAAATCGCTAACGTTGTGGAATCAAAGGGCTTTGTCGCGCCCATTTTAAAAGAGCTCGCTGCCGTGATTTGGCTATCGCATAATGCAAAGCCGTTGCGATGCCGAACCATGGAAGAGACGTCCGCGGAATTGTCCTACCGATAAGCGGACAAGCCCCCAGCTGGTGCCTTCGCCGTGGTAAGGTAAGCCGAATTGTTTCCAGGCTGTTTCGGGGGAGCGGGATGAGCAAAGAGCGTGTCGAGCAGGTCGAAGGCGCAGGGGCTTCGGTGCCGATGACCGATATATCGAACATTGATGTGCCCGAGGGCACCGATGAGCTCAGCCGCAGCACCCGCCGTGCATGGCGCGACCGCCTCAACGATGCCCAGACGCGCAAGATGATCGTGGGCATGTTGGCTACGCTCGTGGGCGGCTCGTTTTGGGGCTTCTCGGGCACCAGCGCGAGTTTTTTGTTCGATACCTACCATGTCGATACGCTGTGGCTTATGAGCATACGACAGATTCTCGCCGGCCTGCTCTTTATGGTCGTGGTTGTCACGCGCGACCGCGCACGCCTGGTCAAGCTTTGGACGACGCCCGCTGATCGCAAGCAGCTGCTGCTCTTTACCGCTTTTGGCCTGCTCTTTAACCAGTTTTGCTATCTTTCGGCCGTGCGCCTGACCAATGCCGGAACCGCGACGGTCCTTCAGTGCCTGCAGCTGGTCATCATCATGGGATATACCTGCATCACCGATCGCCGCAAACCGCGCATGCGCGAGGTTATCGGTATTGGCCTGGCCCTTGGCGGCACGTTTTTGATCGCCACCGGCGGCGACCCCACGAGCCTGAGCATCTCGCCGCTCGGTCTGGTGGCGGGTCTTATGTGCGCGGTGAGCGCCACCTGCATGGCGGTGATTCCCGCCAAAATTCTGCCAGAATACGGCAGCCCCATCGTTACGGGCTCAGCCATGCTCACGGCAGGCGTGGTCTCGTGCGTTTTCGTGCAGCCGTGGGCCCATATGCCGGCGCTCGATGCCGCCGGCGTCGAGGCGCTCGCGGTGTTTGTGGTCGTGGGCTCGTTTTTGGCGTACATGCTCTATATGCAGGGCGTCAAGGACATCGGCTCGGTGCGCGCGAGCCTCATCGGGACCGTGGAGCCGGTCTCGGCAACCATTACCAGCGCCGTTATGCTGGGCACGGTATTTTTGCCGACCGACCTTATCGGCTTTGCCATGATTATCGTAATGATGTTTTTAACGGTGTAGCCCCCGCGGTTGCTATTAAAGGATAATGGGCTGGCGGCGCGTTGCTTTGGCGGCGCGCCTTTGTCTATAGAGAGGACCTCTTATGAAGTACTTTGGCACCGACGGATTTCGCGGCGAGGCCAACGTTGGGCTGACCGTGGAGCACGCGTACAAGATCGGCCGCTTTGTGGGCTGGTATTACGGCGCCAGGCGCGGGGCCAAGGCGCGCGTGATCGTGGGTAAGGACACGCGTCGCTCGAGCTATATGTTCGAGGCGGCGCTGGTGAGCGGTCTGGTTGCGAGCGGTGCAGACGCCTATATGCTGCATGTGATTCCTACGCCGGGCGTGGCGCACCAGACCGTGGAGGGCTGCTTCGATTGCGGCATCATGATCAGTGCGAGCCACAATCCGTTTTGCGATAACGGCATTAAGCTGGTCAACAGCGACGGCTTTAAGATGGACGAGGACGTGCTGGAGCTCATCGAGGACTACATCGATGGCAAGAGCGAGGTGCCGCTGGCCACGGGCAACCACATTGGCGCCACGGTTGACTACATGCAGGGCCGCAACCGCTACATCGCCTCGCTCATTGCAAGCGCGAACTTTTCGCTGCAGGGCGTCAAGATTGGCATTGACTGCGCCAACGGCTCGGCGTCCTCTGTCGCCAAGCCGGTGTTCGATGCGCTCGGCGCCGATGTGCGCGTGATTAACGCCGCACCCGACGGCTTTAACATTAACGTCGACTGCGGCTCTACGCATATGGAGCGCCTGCAGCGCCATGTGGTGGAGCAAGGCTTGGACGTGGGCTTTGCCTACGACGGCGATGCCGACCGCTGCCTGGCCGTGGACGAGCGCGGCCGCGTGGTCGACGGCGACCAGATTCTGTACGTGTGCGGCGTGTATCTTAACAAGCACGGGCGCCTCTCGGGCGGTACCGTGGTTCCGACAATCGCCAGCAACTTTGGCTTGATTAAGTCGCTGGAGCTTGCCGGCCTGAGTGCCGTGACCAGCGGCGTGGGCGACCGCCACGTGTATGCCAAGATGCGCGAGGGCGGCTACAGCCTGGGTGGCGAGCAGACGGGCCATACGATCTTTGGCGATATCGAGCGTACGGGCGACGGCATAATGACCTCGCTGCGTGTGATGGAAGTGATTCGTGCCGAACGCGAGACGCTTTCGCAGCTCGCGGTGCCGTGTAAGCTGCTGCCGCAGGCGCAGGTTGCCGTACGCGTGGCGGACAAGGATGCTGCGCTGGGCAACATGGGCGTGCAGGCCGCCATTGCCGAGGCCGAGGCGTCGCTGGCGGGCGAGGGCCGCGTGCTGGTGCGCAAGAGCGGAACCGAGTCGGTGATTCGCGTTTTGGCCGAGGCCCCCGACCAAGACGCCGCCGACGCCGCCATGAAGCGCATCGCCGCCGCGCTGGAGGCTCTGTAGTTACGCGGTTTTACCAAACCGCGTAACCGCTCGACGCTACAAACGGCCCCAAGCGGCAATCTGGCGTTCAATTTCAAGGGCGCGACCAGAAGGTCAGCGCCCTTTCATTTCACGTCACCTTGCTCGCTTGGGGCCGTTTTCGCTGACGTTGCCAAGACATCGACGTCAACATGGTTGGCGTTGGCGATGGCGTGCTGGTCAATCCTTACAGCTGGTACAGCGTGGTGAACTTGTCCTGCAGGTAGCTGCAGTAGTAGCGGGCATCGAATGCCATACCGCACGCGCCCTTGATGAGCTCCGGCGCGTCCTTGGCGCGGCCCCACTGCCAAATGTGCTCGCCCAGCCAAGCGCGGACGGGTGTCAGGTCGCCGCTCGCACAGGCGCCGTTAAGGTCGACACCGTCGCGGCACATGGCCGGCACAAACATGGCATCGTAGGCGCTGCCCAGCGCATACGTGGGGAAGTAGCCAAACGAGCCGCCGCTCCAGTGCGTATCCTGCAGGCAGCCGCGCGTGTCGTCGGGAACAGGAATGCCCAGGTACTCGTCCATAAAGCGATTCCAAAGCGCGGGGATGTCCTTGGCCGTGGCCTCGCCGGCAAACAGCATGCGCTCAATCTCGTAGCGCACCATAATATGCAGCGGGTAGGTGAGCTCGTCGGCCTCGGTACGGATCAGCGACGGCCGAGCGATGTTCACGGCGTGGTAGAGCGTGTCCTCGTCCACGTTGCCGTAGACCTCGGGCGCGTGACGGCGCAGCACTTCGAGCAGCGGGCCCATAAAAGCGCGACTACGGCCTACGGTGTTCTCGAAAAAGCGGCTCTGGCTCTCGTGAATGCCCATGGAGGTGCCGCCCTCCAGACACGTGCGCGCGTAAGCGGGATTGACGCCCAGCTCGTACATGGCGTGCCCCGCCTCGTGGATGATGCTATAGACGTTGGAGATGCAGTCGTCCTCGTAGATGTGCGTGGCGATGCGCGCATCGCCCACCGAGAAGCCCTCGCTAAACGGGTGCTCGGTAAAGGCGAGCGTGGTGTCGTCCAGGTTAAGGCCGACGAGCTTCATCAGGTCGAAGCTCATGGCGCGCTGGGCGGCCTCGGGCACGCGGGCATGCAAAAAGTCGGCAGTAGGCTGCTGTCCGTGCTCGCCGATGGCGTGCACGAGCGGCACGACGGTGGCCTTGACCTCGTCACAAAACGCATCGAAGCTCTTGGCGGAAAGGCCGCGTTCGTACTGGTCGAGCCAAACATCGTATGGGTCGCGCTTGGGGTCCATGAGCTCGGCCTGATGCTTGAGCTGGGCGACGATTCTATCCACGTAGGGCTCAAAGCTCGCCCAGTCGTTGGCCGTCTTGGCCTTGTGCCACACGGCGTCGGCCTCGCAGGTGAGCCTGGTCCAGGCCTCGGCCTCCTCAGTAGGGATAACGCTTGCCTCGCGCTGGTCGCGGCCGAGCACACGGATCTCGTCGAGCAGCTGCGGGTCGTCGATCTTGCCGCCGGCGACGGTCTCGTGTGCCAGCGAGCCTACAAGCTCGACGGACTTTTTGCTGGTCAGGAGCTTGTGATGTTCGCCGGCAAGGGTGCCCATGGCATCGGCGCGGGCCGCAGCGCCGTTGGCGGGGGCAATCGTCGCGCCATCGAACTCGGCAATCTTGAGCAGGTACTCGCGGGTCCATAGTTTGCCTTCGAGCTTGCGGAGCTTCTTGATGCCCTTGCCCGCCTTGGCGTTCTTAGAGGCCTTGGCCACGGCGGCCTTGGCCTTCTTATCGAGTTTCTTTCCCATACCTATATCCTTGATCTCGCAGACCGGACGCCACGGGTGGGCGTGCGGCCAGTTTGCACAGCTACCTGCCTTGTACCCAGTGCGAACAAAACGGAACGCGGCGATATGCTCGCAGAATGTGTTATCCTATAGCCCAATGCGTTGACGGAGAGGGTTTTGCCCGCCGCGTCGCCGGCAAGAGAGGGAAGGTCATGGGCTGCAAGCCTTCCTGCGGTGGCAAGGGCCAAGCGTTCACTCCCGAGCAGCAACCTCAACGGGCGCGCGGCCAGTGGCGGCGAAGCCCCAGTAGGGAAGCCGTGAGCCTCGCGATAAGGGGCACAGAGTGGGCACGGCGGGCCAGACATCCGCCGGGTCAAACAAGGTGGTACCGCGGAATTCAACCGTCCTTGGGCAATGCACATGCCCGAGGACGGTTTTTTGTTACCGAACCGGGCCGCGTTTTTGCAACGCCAGACGGCGGCAGTCGTCCTGGCGAGCGGGGAACGCGAGAGACGAAAGGGAAGACATGAGTCTGATTGATGATCTGGTCAAACTCGAGGAAGAGGCCAAGGAGCTCGTCGCAGGCGCCGACGACGCCGCCAAGCTCGAGGCTGCGCGCGTTGAGCTGCTCGGCCGCAAGGGTCGTATTACCGGCCTGATGCGCATGATGGGCAAGCTCGCCCCCGAGGATCGCCCCGTGATGGGCAAGCGCGCCAACGAGATGCGCCAGCTGATCGAGGGCATGCTCGACGAGCGCACCACCGAGATGAAGGCCGCCGCCCTCAAGCACGCACTCGAGCACGAGGCCGTCGACATCACGCTGCCGGGCATTCGTCCGCAGATCGGCCACCAGCACCTGATCAAGCAGATCATCGAGGAGGCCGAGGATATATTTAGCGGTATCGGCTACACCGTCGAGTCCGGTCCCATGGTCGACACCTCCTACTACAACTTCACCGCGCTCAACGCCCCCATGGATCACCCGAGCCGCTCGGCCCGCGACACCTTCTATGTGGTCGACAACAACCCCGGCAGCGTCGCGCACCCCGAGGCGCATGCCCACGGCGAGTCCGACGTGCTGCTGCGCACCCAGACCTCGGGCGTGCAGATTCACACCATGGAGTCGCAGAAGCCGCCCATCTACATGATCTGCCCGGGCACCGTCTACCGTCCCGACACGGCCGACGCCTGTCACCTGCCGCAGTTCAACCAGATCGAGGGCCTGGTCGTCGACGAGGGCATCACCTTTGGCGATCTTAAGGGCACGCTCGACTACTTTGTTAAGTGCATGTTTGGCGAGGACCGCAAGACGCGTTACCGCCCGCATTTCTTCCCCTTCACCGAGCCTTCCTGCGAGGTGGACGTGAGCTGCCACGTCTGCGGCGGCAAGGGCTGCAACTTCTGCAAGCACAGCGGCTGGATCGAGATCTTGGGCTGCGGCATGGTCGACCCCAACGTCCTGATCAACTGCGGCATCGACCCCGAGAAGTACACCGGCTTCGCCTTTGGCATTGGCGCCGAGCGCGTCGCTGCCCTGCGCTACGACCTGCCCGACCTCAGAACGCTCATGACAGGCGATATGCGTTTCCTGAATCAGTTTTAAGTTGACCTGTCCCGGCGGCTTCCCGAGCCGCCGCACCTTGCCCCTCAAACCGTCGCTTGCGTACCCAAGTACGCGGCGCTCCTCTTTCGGGGCAATCTGCGGCACCTCGGAAACCCGTCTCCGTAGCTGGAGTTTTCCGTCTGTTTATTGCAGACGTTACAGATGAAAGGAGACCAGTTAGATGCGTGTTTCTTACGACTGGCTCAAGACCATGATCGATATTCCGGAGGATCCCAAGACCCTTTCGGACGAATATATCCGTACCGGCACCGAGGTCGAGGCGATCGACACCGTGGGCGAGTCCTTCGACCATGTGGTGACTGCCAAGGTGCTTACCAAGACCCCGCACCCCGATAGCGACCATATGTATGTGTGCTCGGTCGACGTGGGTGACAAGAACCTCGACGCCGACGGCAACCCCGCTCCGCTGCAGATCGTCTGCGGCGCGCAGAACTTTGAGGCCGGCGACCACATCGTCACGGCCATGATCGGCGCTGTCCTGCCCGGCGACGTCAAGATCAAGAAGAGCAAGCTTCGCGGCGTCGTGTCCATGGGCATGAACTGCTCCGCGCGCGAGCTCGGCCTGGGCGGCGACCACTCCGGCATTATGATCCTGCCCGAGGATACGCCCTGCGGCATGCCGTTTGCCGAGTACGTGGGCTCGAGTGATACCGTGCTCGACTGCGAGATCACGCCCAACCGCCCCGACTGCCTGTCCATGATTGGCATGGCCCGCGAAACCGGTGCCATTTTCGATCGCGATTTCCACGTTGAGCTGCCCGCCATCAAGGCGGAGACCGGCCGCGCGACCGACGACGAGCTTTCGGTCGAGATCGCCGACGAGGGCCTGTGCGACCGCTATGTCGCCCGCATTGTGCGCAACGTGAAGGTCGGCCCCTCGCCCGACTGGATGGTCAAGCGCCTTAACGCCCTGGGCGTGCGTCCGCACAACAACATCGTCGACATCACCAACTATGTGATGATGCTCACCGGTCAGCCGCTGCACGCCTTTGACCTGGACACCTTTGCCGAGCGCGAGGGCAGGCGCCGCGTGGTGGTTCGCGCCGCCCAGCAGGATGAGAAGTTCACGACCCTCGACGGCGAGGAGCGCACGCTCGACGCCGGCATGGGCCTTATCACCGACGGCGAGCGCCCCGTGGCGCTGGCCGGCGTTATGGGCGGCATGGATTCCGAGATCGAGGACGACACCGTCGACGTGATGGTCGAGAGCGCCTGCTTCGACGCCGGCCGCACCTCGCACACCAGCCGCGACCTGTCGTTGATCTCCGACGCTTCCATCCGCTTTGAGCGCCAGGTCGATGAAACCGGCTGCGTGGATGTGGCCAATGTTGCCTGCGCGCTCATCGAGGAGATCGCCGGCGGCGAGGTCGCTCCCGGCTACGTAGATGTGTTCCCCGCGCCCAAGACCATCGACAGCATTAAGCTGCGTTTGGCCCGCGTGCACGCCATCTGCGGCGCCGACATCGAGCCTGATTTTATCGAGCGCTCGCTCACCCGCCTGGGCTGCACCGTCGAGCGCGACGGCGAGGACTTTATGGTTACCCCGCCGAGCTTCCGCCCCGACCTGCCGCGCGAGATCGACCTGATCGAGGAGGTCCTGCGCCTGTGGGGCATGGGCCGCGTGACGGCGACCATCCCGGCTGCCAAGAACCACATCGGTGGCCTGACCCGCGAGCAGAAGCTTACCCGCAAGGTCGGCGAGATCCTGCGCGCCTGCGGCCTCAACGAGACCACGACCTTTGGCTTTGCCGCGCCGGGCGACCTGGAGAAGATCGGCATGTCCACCGAGGGCCGCGGCTGCCCCGTGGTACTTATGAACCCGCTGGTGGCCGAGCAGACCGAGATGCGCCGCTCGCTGCTGCCGGGCCTGCTGCAGTCTGTGGCCTATAACGAGGCCCATGGCACGCCCAACGTGCACCTGTACGAGGTCGGCAGCCTGTTCCACGGCCGCGAGAACGCCAGCCTGCCCAAGGAGACTAAGTCCGTGGCGGGCGTGCTCTCGGGCCAGTGGAGCGAGCAGTCTTGGAACATGAAGTACCGCAAGCTGCGTTTCTTCTTTGGCAAGGGCATTGTCGAGGAGCTGCTCGCCCAGCTGCGCATCGAGAAGGTTCGCTTCCGTCCCGTCGAGGGCGAGGGCTATGCCTTCTTGCAGCCGGGCCGTGCCGCCGAGGTTCTGTCTGGCGGCACCGTGCTGGGCTGGGTCGGCGAGATCCACCCCGAGGCGCGCGAAGCTATGGGCATCGACGAGGTCGTCGTTGCCTTTGAGCTCGACCTGGACAAGCTGATCAAGGGCGCCCGCAACCAGGAGAACTACCGCGAGTTCTCGCAGTACCCGGCTGTTGAGCACGATCTTGCTATCGTGGTCGACAACTCCGTGACTTGCGAGGACCTTGAGCGCCGCATTACCAGCGCCGGCGGCAAGCTGCTCGAGGGTGTGCGTCTGTTCGACGTCTACCGCGATCCGGTCCGCGTGGGCGTGGGCAAGAAGTCCATGGCCTTTGCGCTTACGTATCGCTCCGACGACCACACGCTTACCAGCGAAGAGGTCGAAAAAGCGCACCAGAAGATCGTCACCAAGGTGTGCAAGGGCGTAAACGGCGAGGTCCGCGGCTAGGCCCTGCACTGGGGTATGGGTCAGCGGTGGCTGCTGCCGAGCCTTACGTGACTGCTATCCTCGGTATAAGGCACTGCTGAGCCTGCATATATGACACGCGCATTACATAACGGCGTGCTGCTTTGTCGGCAGTGCGCCGTTTTGCTATGATAGCCCGTGGCGTGTTACGAATCTGACAATACGTAACACTGGCAAGGTGATTTAAGCGGCGTTGTAATTCTGTGCGCCGATAACCGGGAGGCGTACATGCACATTCCAGATAATTATCTGTCCCCGCAGACCGATGCCGTCATGGCAGTGGCGATGGTGCCCGTTTGGGTTCACTGCATCAAAAAGGTGCGCGCCACGCTCGATCGCGAGCACATGGCGTTTCTGGGTATCTGCGCCGCGTTCTCCTTTTTGCTCATGATGTTCAATGTGCCGCTGCCCGGCGGTACCACGGGTCACGCCGTCGGCGGCGCGCTCATCGCGCTGCTGCTGGGCCCGGAGGCCGCGGCCATCGCGGTTTCGGTCGCGCTGGCGCTGCAGGCGCTGCTGTTTGGCGACGGCGGCATCCTGTCCTTTGGCGCCAACTGCTTTAACATGGCCTTCGTGCTGCCGTTTGCCGCCGCTATCGTGTTCCGTGCGCTCAACAGCCGTTTGCACGACAAGAGCTGGGGCACCTCGGTTTCGGCCGTCGTAAGCGGTTGGGTCGGCCTGTGCCTGGCGGCCCTGTGCACGGCGATCGAGTTTGGTATTCAGCCGATGTTCTTTACCAACGCTTCGGGCGCTCCGCTGTACTGCCCCTTCCCGCTGTCTATTGCAATCCCTGCCATGATGGTCCCGCATATGCTGGTTGCCGGCGTGGTCGAGGGCGTGGCGACGGCTGCGATCTACGGTTTCATTAAGAAGACGGCGCCGAGCGTTATCGTCGGGCCCGAGGCCGCCGATGGCCAGCTTGCTGCCGAGGGCGCTGCTGCCAAGAAGACCTCGCTGGTCCCCACGCTCATCCTGGTCGCCGTGCTTGTCGTGGCCACGCCGCTCGGCTTGCTGGCCACCGGTGACGCATGGGGCGAGTGGGACGCTGAGGGCGCCGCGACCGCCGTTCAGGAGGCTGGTGACGACAGTCTGCAGACTTCGGTCGGTCTCGATACCCCGACCTTTGCCGATGCCCTGCCCACGGGCGATTATCTGCAGGCCTATTCCGAGGAGCAGGGCCTTGGCTTTGCCGGCCAGGCCGCGATGTATATTCTTTCGGGCGTGATTGGCGTGGCGGTGCTCACCATCGCATTCCGTCTGGTCTCGCTAACGGTCAAGGAAAGCGGAGCCCATGGCGACGGTCGAGCTGCCTAGCTGGCTTGCGGCCGAGCAGCGTTATGAGCCCGCGGGGGCTCGGCATCGTGTGATGCAAAAGAATGTCCTGCATCTGGCGAGCCTGCTTGAGCGGGTTCGCCTAGGTGGCGGCGTGCATAAGGGCGGGTCGATTATCGACCGCGCCCTTTCTGCCGTTTCGGCGCCAGTGCGTTTGGTGGGGATGTTCGTCTGCGTCCTGTGCGTATGCCTGACGCAGAGCCCGCTGTACTTGATGCTGATGACAGCGATCGCATTGGTGCTCGTTGCGGTGCGCCCCGTACGCGGGCTGCGCGCGATCTTTGTGCCGGCGTTGGCTGCCGCGGGGTTTGCCGTGGTTTTGGCGCTGCCGGCCCTGCTGCTGGGTGCTTCTGCCACGGGCGCCATGCTCAAGATTGCGCTCAAGACATTCATTAACGTGACGCTGGTGCTGGGTGTTTCGTGGACGCTTACCTGGAGTCGCATGTCGGCCGCGCTTAAGATGCTGCACCTGCCCGACGAGGTTATCTTTACGTTTGATATGGCGCTCAAACACATCGAGGTGCTGGGTCGCACGGCGCACGACCTGTGCGAATCGGTCATGCTTCGCAGTGTGGGCCGTGCGCCTGCAGGATTTTCGCGTACCGATTCGATCGCGGGTATCATGGGCATGACCTTTATCAAGGCGATGGAATGCAGCCGCGCGATGGACGAGGCTATGCTTTGCCGCGGTTTTGCCGGCGCATATCCGGCGCCTACACGGAACGGCTTTGGCTGGCGCGACGCGGTCTATGCGGCCGTTGTGGTGCTGCTCGCCGTGTTGTGCGCGGTGCTGTAGCGCGGGCGGTCAAGCCGTCGATGTGAACAGGGAAGGGCGACGTTTTGGCAAACGATACAAATGGTGCGATGGGTGCGAGCGGTGCTGCCGGCGCCAAGGCCACGCCGCTCATCGAGTTTCGCGACGTGGTGTTTTCCTATGCGGGCCATACGGTGGTCGATAGCGTGTCGCTGCAGGTTAATCGCGGTGAGCTGGTTGCGCTGCTTGGACCCAACGGCTGCGGCAAGACGACGATCATGCGGCTTATCAACGGCCTTGAGCTTGCGGATGCGGGTACGTACCTGTTTGATGGACATGTGGTCGATACGGCATATCTCAAGGATTCCGCGACGGCCCAGCGGTTCCATCAGCGCGTGGGCTTCGTGTTCCAAAACGCCGATGCACAGCTCTTTTGCGCCACGGTCGGCGAGGAGGTCGCGTTTGGCCCGGTTCAAATGGGGCTTTCGGCGGACGAGCTTGGGCGCCGCGTCCGTGATGCCATGGAGCTGTTTCAGGTTGCCGATCTGGTCGATGCTTCGCCCTATCAGCTTTCGGGCGGGCAAAAGAAGCGTGTGGCGCTGGCTGCCGTCGTGTCGATGAACCCCGATATTCTGGTGCTCGACGAGCCTACCAACGGACTTGACGAGGACTCTTGCGACATCGTGGTCAACTTTCTACTGGCCTATGTTGCTGCCGGTAAGACGGTCTTGATGAGCACGCATCATCAGGATTTAGTACGACGTCTTGGGGCCCGTGCGATTTATATCGATCGATATCACCACGTGGTCGAGGCTCCCGTGCCATCATATGGAACCGAAAACGGTGCAGCAGAATAGTTGCCGCATAGTGGGGTTGCGGCCGCGCACGTGACTTGCTTCGAATGGTATAGTTATCCGGATTTTTACGGGGGTGGCTATGCCAAGTTGGAATATTCATATCGCTCAGACGGAACGACTTCTGGCGCGTGCCGGCGCGCTTGCCGATAACGTGCGCGACCGCAATGCCTTTTTGTTTGGCAGCGTGGTTCCGGACATTTTTGTGGGCTACATGGTTCCCGGTATTGCCGACCCCATCCCGTATCGCATCACGCACTTTGCCAAGCCCGAGCCCATTCCTAAGCCACGCGAGCATGAGTTTTGGGACACCTATGTGGCGCCGTTGCTTAAAGGTGCGCCGGCGGGTGCGCCGGCTGCAGCGACCTCGATTGTCGAAGAGCGTGAAAGGCTCAATCGGGTGCACTATCCGCAGCGCTACAAAGACGCCGAGCCGGTTGACGGCCCCGGCGCCGCCGAGTTTTCGCTTGCGCCCGATGACGTGGCGCAGTCGCTGCTCGATTTGACGCTGGGCGTTTGGTCGCATCTGGTGGCCGATACCGTGTGGAACACGCGCGTGAACCAATATCTCGAGGCGCGCGGCGGCAAGCCGTGCGAGGAGTTCCGCATTAAGAAGCAGGGAGACTTTGACTGGTTTGGCAAGACGCTCGGCATCGTTTCTATCCCGCGTGCGACCGATCGCCTCTATACCGCGGCGGCCCAGTTTGGTCAGTATTCGATTCCACAAGAGTATGCGCTCAAGACCATTGGCGTTATGCACGAGATTGTGCGCGAAAACCCCGGCGATCCGGATCATCCGCCGTACCGTCTGCTGACCGAAGAGTTCTTTGACGCAACGTTTACCGAGGTCGTCGAGCTAACCGAGGCGGGTTTTGCCGCCCGCGTTGCCGCTTCTGACGTCCCCGCAGTCCCTCTGGTCACTAGCTGCTAGCCGGCTGACGTAACGGTGAACAGTTCATCCCAATTGACCAACAGCTCCCGCCGAAGGGTTTCTGCGGCAGTGAGTTCCAGCTTAGATTTTGGAACGTAAGGGAGCCCCGCCTTTTTATGAATTAGCTCGGCGATGCTGTTAAAGCTCTTCGTGTCCTTGATTTGATCATAGGTTATCTGGATAGCGTCATAGCCCATGCTTGTGAGGGCGGTGGTGCGCTCGGCATCGGAGAGGCTCGCGGCTTCGCTGTCATGGGCGGAGCGGCCTTGGCATTCCAGAATGACGCCCATGCTGTCGGTGCTGCTCTCTATGAGGATATCGGCGTAGCAGCAGGTTTTGTCATACAGTGAGCGCGCGGCGTCGCTGAGTGGGATGCGCACGTTGTTTGCGATATTGATGCCCATGCCGCCCTCGTTGCGGGGGAGCGAGACAAGCATGGAGGTCTGTACTTCGAAGGGCGAGGCGGTCTGTCCCGTCATGTGCTCGGCCGCCCAGCGCAGTTGTTTAACGCCGCGCAGGCCTGCGGCCTGCTTGGCGAACGCGGCGATATCCGCTGCGGAAAGAAGCGGCGTGCGCTTCCACAAGTTGGTGTCATTGCCCTTGGTGTCGACAACACGTTTCCAACCACAGTCGGGCGGAATGAGCTTAAGCGAAATTGCTTCATCGAGCTGCTGCTGCGCCCGTTTACAAGGCGTGAACACTGCAAAGGAGCCGCACATCTCGTAGCAAGCCATGAGTAACTGGTTGCGTGAGACCTGCGTAGCAAGGTTGAGCAGCGTAAACTCGGGCGACGTGACATCAAATCCATGCTCAGTCTGCCTAAACGACCCAGGAGGCGGTTCCTGGGTTAGCAGACGGCTATGAAATAGCTTTCCGTTCGCGCGCTGTTTTCTTTCGCCCACGAATCTCCAGACTGGTGTGCCGAGCAAGTCTTTAAATACTGGTTGTTTTGAGTAATGCACCAAGCGATGGTCATGGTCGGGCGGCAGGATTGCCGGATAGAGTCCCAGTATCTGGGGCGGTATGCGATAGTACTGAAAAGCCGTGGGTCCGCAGGCAAGAAATGACATAGCGATCCGATCGTTTGAGCGTAGTTTGGGCTAGAAAAGCCATCGGTTTCGGAAGTGCGGGGAAAAAGACAAACAGGTCAACCACAAGCGGTATTTAAGCCAACTTTATCAGGGGTTTTGTTGAAATAAAAGGGCTTGTGCTCGGGGGTAGGCAATTTTTCCCCGCACTTCCGAAAACGTGGTAGATTTAGACCTTGCTAAAACGATTTATCAGCCCTGTGTGAGGTGTGGGTTTGCCACCGGGCGAACACTTTTAGCGCTTGGGGCTTTATTTTTTGGGCCTCGGAGGGCGGATTTCGCGCTTTTGGTAAAGAAATGGGTGCGTGTCATGCCGTGCGGTAGGCATCGGCGCACAGAAAAAGGGCCCGGAAGGCGAAGCCTTCCGGGCCCTTTTAATGCAAATGTGCTTGCAAGTGCGATTTAGCGCACCTGAGCGACGTAGGCGACGTTGGTCGAGGAGACCTTGTCCTCAAGCTGGACGCTCATACGGGGATCGCCGGCGGTAGCGACGGTCAAATCGCCGGTCTCGACGTAGCCAAGCTCCTTAGCGGTCTCGATCGCCTTGACGATCGTGCCGTTGACGGTGCCCTGGGTAATCTCGGCCTTGTGCGGGATAACGCCCCAATACATGATCATCTGCTGGACGGCCCACTCGTGGCGGGAGAACGCGCAGATCGGCATGTTGGGACGGAAGTGCGAGATCAGGCGAGCGGTACGGCCGGTGGTCGTCGGCACGGTGATGCACTTGGCGCCAACGGTGGTGGCCATGTTCACAGCGGACATACCCACAACGTTGTTGACGACGCGGGTGCCGTGAGCATCGGCCGGAACCTCGAGCGGAGCGTGAGCCGGGAGGTACTTCTCGGTCTCGAGAGCGATGCTGGCCTGCATCTTGACGGCCTCGACCGGGTACTTACCGGCAGCGGACTCGCCGGACAGCATGACGGCGTCGGTACCGTCGTAAATGGCGTTAGCAACGTCGGCAACCTCGGCGCGCGTCGGGCGCGGGTTCTGCTGCATGGAGTCGAGCATCTGCGTAGCGGTGATAACGGGCTTGTAGGCCGCGTTGCACTTGGCGATGATCTCCTTCTGGATGTGCGGAACGAGCTCGGGCTTGATCTCGATGCCCAGGTCGCCACGGGCGACCATGATGCCGTCGGAAGCCTCGAGGATCTCATCGAAGTTCTCGACGCCCAGGGCGCACTCGATCTTCGGGAAGATCGTCACGTGCTCGCCGCCGTTCTCGCGGCAAAGCTCGCGGATGCCGCGGACAGACTCGCCGTCACGGATGAAGGAAGCGGCGATGTAGTCGATGTTCTCGGTCAGGCCAAAGAGGATGTCCTGACGATCGCGCTCGGTGATGGCGGGCAGCGAGATGTTGACGTTGGGCATGTTGACGCCCTTGCGCTCGCCGATCAGGCCGTCGTTCTTGACGACGCAGGTCATGTCCTGGCCGTCGACGGACTCGACCTCGAGAGCAACCAGGCCGTCATCGATCAGGATGAGGGAGCCCTTCTCGACCTCGGAGGGCAGAGCCAGGTAGTCGAGGGAGATGTGCTCAGCGGTGCCGTGGAAATCCTCTGACGTGGGCTGAGCGGTGACGACGATCTTGTCGCCGGTCTTGACGGCAACCTTCTTGCCGTCGACCAGAAGACCGGTGCGGACCTCGGGGCCCTTGGTGTCGAGCAGGATGCCGACGGGCATACCGAGCTCCTTGGAAATACGACGGACGCGCTCGATGCGACCGTGGTGCTCGTCGTAGGAGCCGTGCGAGAAGTTAAAACGGGCGACGTTCATGCCCGCCTTGATCATCTCGCGGATGGTCTCGTCGCTATCGCAGGCGGGACCCATGGTGCATACAATCTTAGTGCGCTTGTACATTCAGACCTCCATCTGACATCGTCTTGCGCTGATAGATAAACCATAAGAAATAAAACTGAGTTGATTATAACGAAATACCGACCGAATACCCCAAAAAATCGACCGTATGCCGAATTAGAAGTTCATTTTTTACGGGAAAAACGGTATATGAAAAAACTTTACCAACCGCTCTAACCGCTGCTATCTGGGCGATATTTTAGTTTGGCGACGCGCCTAAGAAAAAACGTTTTATCAGTATTGAGCATCACACGGTCCGCATCGTTGCATACGGACCATATTTCCAAATGGATTGTTTTGGCTAGACGCGTCGCTTTGGGGTACCATAGCTCCACTATCAACTGCCGCTCAGCACGGCAGCCTTGATGAGCCCTTGCCCTTCTCCTGGGAATTATGATCGGGCATCAATCTGCTGAGTGGCCCGAATCCCAGGAGGGGACTCTATATGCAAAAGGAATACCTGTCCGCCGCGGCGGAGGTGCTCAGCGACCAAGGTGTCGATGAGAACCTCGGCCTGAGCAACGACGAGGCGTCGTCGCGCCTCGCCAAGACAGGCCCTAACAAGCTTGAGGAAGCCGAGAAGACGCCGCTGTGGAAGCGTTTCTTTGAGCAGATGGCCGACCCCATGGTCATCATGTTGATCGTTGCCGCCGTTATCAGCGCGCTCACGGGCATGGTTAAGGGCGAGGCGGACTTTGCCGATGTCGCCATCATCATGTTCGTCGTTATCGTCAACTCGGTGCTGGGCGTGGTCCAGGAAGCCAAGAGCGAGGAGGCCCTCGAGGCCCTTCAGGAGATGAGCGCGGCGCAGTCCAAGGTTCTACGCGACGGCAAACTCGTGCACCTGCCGAGCGCCGAGCTCGTACCCGGCGACGTGATCATGCTCGAGGCGGGCGACTCCGTCCCGGCCGACTGCCGCGTGCTCGAGAGCGCCACGATGAAGATCGAAGAGGCCGCGCTCACCGGCGAGTCGGTGCCGGTCGAGAAGCACGCCAACGTGATCGAGCTTGCCGCGGGCACCGATGACGTGCCGCTCGGCGATCGCAAGAACATGTGCTACATGGGCTCCACCGTCGTGTACGGCCGTGGCCGCGCCGTCGTGGTCGGCACCGGCATGGATACCGAGATGGGCAAGATCGCCGGTGCCCTGGCCGAGGCCAAGGAAGAGCTCACACCGCTGCAGGTGAAGCTCGCCGAGCTCAGCCGTATCCTCACCATTATGGTGATCGTCATCTGCGTCGTGATCTTTGGCGTCGACATCGTCCGCCACGGCGTGGGCAACGTCCTTACCGACCCGACTGCCCTGCTCGACACCTTTATGGTCGCCGTCTCGCTCGCCGTCGCTGCCATCCCCGAGGGCCTGGTCGCCGTCGTGACCATCGTGCTGTCGCTTGGCGTGACCAAGATGGCCAAGCGCCAGGCAATTATCCGCAAGCTCTCTGCCGTCGAGACACTCGGCTGCACGCAGACCATCTGCTCCGACAAGACCGGTACCCTTACCCAAAACAAGATGACCGTCGTCAAGCACGAGCTCGCTGCGCCTAAGGAGAAGTTCCTGGCAGGTATGGCGCTGTGCTCCGATGCCCAGTGGGACGAGGAGCTGGGCGAGGCCGTGGGCGAGCCGACCGAGTGCGCGCTCGTCAACGATGCCGGAAAGGCGGGCCTCACTGGTCTGACTGCCGAGCACCCGCGCGTGGGCGAGGCCCCGTTTGACTCGGGCCGCAAGATGATGTCCGTGGTCGTTGAGACCCTGGACGGCGAGTACGAGCAATACACCAAGGGCGCGCCCGACGTGGTGATCGGCCTGTGCACCCACATCTACGAGGGCGATAAGGTCGTCCCCCTGACCGAGGAGCGTCGTGCCGAGCTCGTGGCCGCCAACAAGGCCATGGCCGACGAGGCCCTGCGCGTGCTGGCGCTGGCAAGCCGCACCTACACCGAGGTCCCGAGCGACTGCAGCCCCGCCGCGCTCGAGCACGACCTGGTCTTCTGCGGCCTGTCCGGCATGATTGACCCGGTCCGCCCCGAGGTCGCCGACGCCATCCGCGAGGCCCACGATGCCGGTATCCGCACCGTCATGATCACGGGCGACCACATCGACACCGCCGTGGCCATTGCCAAGCAGCTGGGTATCGTCACCGATCGCAGCCATGCCATCACCGGTGCCGACCTCGATCGCATGAGCGACGAGGAGCTCGACGCGCACATCGAGGACTACGGCGTGTACGCCCGCGTCCAGCCCGAGCACAAGACCCGTATCGTCGAGGCTTGGAAGTCGCGCGACCAGATCGTGGCCATGACGGGCGACGGCGTCAACGACGCCCCGTCCATCAAGCGTGCCGACATCGGCGTCGGCATGGGCATCACCGGTACCGACGTTACCAAGAACGTCGCCGACATGGTGCTTGCCGACGACAACTTCGCCACCATCATCGGTGCCTGCGAAGAGGGTCGCCGCATCTACGACAACATCCGCAAGGTCATCCAGTTCCTGCTTTCGGCCAACCTTGCCGAGGTGTTCTCGGTGTTTATCGCCACGCTCATCGGCTTTACCATCTTCCAGCCGGTGCAGCTGCTGTGGGTGAACCTGGTCACCGACTGCTTCCCCGCGCTCGCGCTGGGCATGGAGGATGCCGAGGGCGACATCATGAAGCGCAAGCCGCGCAACGCCAAGGACGGCGTCTTTGCCGGCAATATGGGCCTGGACTGCGTGGTCCAGGGCTTGATCATTGCCGCGTTGGTGCTGGCGAGCTTCTTTGTGGGCGTGTACTTTGACATGGGCTACATCCACATCTCCGATATGATCGCCGGCGTCGCCGACGAGGAAGGCGTGATGATGGCCTTCATCACGCTCAACATGGTCGAGATCTTCCACTGCTTTAACATGCGCAGTCGTCGCACGTCGCTGTTTAAGATGAAGAAGCAGAACAAGTGGCTGTGGGCCTCTGCCGCGCTGGCGCTGGTGCTGACGGTGATCGTAACCGTGCAGCCGACGCTTGCCGAGATGTTCTTTGGCCCCGTGACGCTTGAGCTCAAGGGCGTTATCGCCGCGCTGGGCCTTGCCTTCCTGATCATTCCGCTGATGGAGATCTACAAGGCGATCATGCGCGCAGTCGAGAAGGAGTAACGTACCTGTCCGGGTCCGCCCCACGCCCTTTCTCCCTCACTGGTCCTCGCGCTTCGCGCTGCGGGATCGTTCGGGAGAAAGGGCTTCCGGGGCGGGCCCTGCGGTATCCTTGCTGGCTTTTCTCCCGCGCGGATGATAAAGGGCTGAGGGAAAGTGTGTGAGCTGGTCGGGCTTTGCCCGGCCAGCTCTTTTTGATTAAAATACCTGCTCAGTTGTGATTTGTGGTGCTGGGAGGCGCTTGTGGGCAAGGCTAGGGCTAAGGCGAAGAAAAAGACGACGGGGGCGCGGGCCAAGCGTGATCGTCGTCGGAAGCTTGCGACCGAAGCCCCCGCGTCTGCCGAGGAGCTGCTGGCGAGCGTGCCGGGACTCGATGCGCTGCAGGATGTTCCGGCGTTTGGCGATCTGCCGGTCGCCGCGGCTCAGCAGGCAGCATTTGACGATTTTTGCGCCCAAGCCGAGGAGCCCGAGCAGATGCAGCTGGGTGCCGTGGTGCGCTTAGATCGCGGGTTTCCGCTGGTGGCGACGGCCGACGATACCTTTCGTGCCGAGCATGCCGTGGGGTTTGCCAAGTCGCGCGGCGAGGACGAGGTGCTGCTGCCGGCTGTGGGCGACCGCGTGGCGGTGCGTCGTGCGCCCGGGCACGACATGGGCGTAATCGAATGCGTTCTGCCGCGACGCACGAGTTTTGAGCGTTGGCGTGGCCGCGCCCGCGGCGAGCGTCAGGTGCTTTGTTCCAACGTGGATAGTGTGCTGATCGTGCAGGCACTTGGCGCCGGCGAGGTGCTGCTCGACCGCGTGGCGCGCTCGCTGGTGTTGGCGCTCGACTGCGATGCCGAGCCGGTGGTGGTGCTTACCAAGGCCGACCGCTGTGAGGCCGCGGAACTCGAGCGCGATCTGGATCGCGTGCGCCGTCTGGTGGGCCCGGACGTGCGCGTGATCGTGACGTCCTCTGCCGAAGGCCGTGGTTTGGATGAGGTGCGCGCCTGTGTGCCGGCGGGAACGTGCGCCATGATCCTGGGTGAGTCGGGGGCCGGAAAGTCGACGCTGCTCAATGCGCTGCTGGGCCACGATGCGCTGGCTACCGGTGGTGTGCGCGAGCGCGACGACCAAGGCCGCCATACCACGGTCGCGCGCGTGATGGTGGCGCTGCCGGGCGACGCCGGCGTCATTGCCGACGCTCCGGGCCTGCGCAGTTTGCCACTCGTTGGTCACGAGCGGGGCCTAGCGCGTGCCTTCCCCGAGATCGTCGAGGCGTCGCGTGCGTGTCGGTTTGGCGACTGCACGCATACCCACGAACCGGGCTGCGCCGTTCGCGAGGCCGCCGATGCCGGGCAGATCGATGGCCTGCGCCTGGAAACGTTCCAAAACTTGGCGTCATCCATGCGTGTGAGTGCCCAAATGCTCGATCCCGATATCCATCTGTAATTGAATTTATCTATGACAGCCGTCTTCCAACTGTGCGGGAGGCGGCTTTTTTACTGGCGATGCGCCCTTAAATGAGCGTTTTGCCGACGCGCTGACCAAAACCTTGCCGCGGGCTTGACGGGTTGGTCAGCTCTTGGCTGGTAATTGGTTTGACACTTAAAACCAAGATGGTGATCGCGCTGTTTTGTTGCTTGGCCGCTCGGACAATAGTGGTACGGGCATCCCATCCGCCCAGTGCTGTCTTGAGAGGAGCTGCCGTGAACAAGAGCAAGCGCATCGCCATCAGTCTGGCAGCGGGCGTGCTCGCCGCGGCACTCTGCATGGTTTACGGGTCATCGGTTCGTTCGCGGGCTGAGCAGGCCCAGGCCAAAACCTTGGCCAAATACGGCGGCGATCGCGTCGAAGTTTGCGTCGCCGC
The DNA here is from genome assembly GCF_050315135.1 of Collinsella sp. SGI.033. Lineage (NCBI taxonomy): Bacteria > Bacillati > Actinomycetota > Coriobacteriia > Coriobacteriales > Coriobacteriaceae > Collinsella > Collinsella sp. SGI.033. The sequence goes on along the minus strand of NZ_JBNPOK010000013.1, from coordinate 15,904 downwards.
GCGTGATATCGATGTGGGTGAGACCCTCGACGAGACCAATGTCGTAACCCAAGAGTGGCTCGCGAGCCTGCTGCCGCGCGATGCGGCGACCGAGCTGCGCCAGGTGCGTGGCGACGTGACGACCTCGCGTATTCCCAAAAATGCCGTGGTCTGCGATGTCTACACCAAAGCCGAGAGCCATACGCTCGAGGTGCCCAAGGGCAAGGTTGCCGTTTCGGTGGCGGTCGATGCCGAGCATTCGGTGGGCGGAGCCGCAGGCGTGGGCAGCTACGTGGATGTGTACGTGCAAAAAGACGGCGTGACCGACCGGCTGTGCGGCGCGCATGTGATCGATACCAGCGACGAGGCCGGTGCCACGCGCGAAGGCAAGGTCGAGTGGGTGACGCTGGCGGCCGACCCCAAAGACGTCAAGGAATTGCTGGGAGCCTCGGGCAAGGGAACGGTCAGCTTGACGATTCCCGCCACGGCACGCGGCAAAAAGAGCGGAGGCGACGAGTGATGAAGGCGATCTGGCTTGCGTGCTGCGCGTGTGGCGATTACGGACTGCTGCAGCAGGAAGTCGAGGGCCGCGATGCGGGCGCGCAGGTGCTTCGCGTGGGCGACCTAGACGGGTTGGTGTCTATGGCTCGGGCGTTTCCTTCGCGCCGTGGCGCTGCCATTATCGCGGCATCCCTGTTTGATACTAAAGATGTGCGAGAGACCGTCGCGCGCCTGACTGCCGAAGGACGCGTGAGCCGCGTCGTCGTGTTGATAGAGGCGCTCGATCCGTCGGATATCGAGGGGCTGTTTCGCGCGGGGGCGACCGAGGTCATCGCTGCGCACAGCATATGCGGCAGCGGACATGTGGGCGAGGGAGCGGTTGATTCCGATTGGGGCGTGTCGCCTGAGCCCGATGTTTTTGTTGATAGGGAACCCGGGGCGCCTCGCGCTACAAGAGGCCCGCGTGTTGATGACTATGGGAAAGCGGAAGCCGAGCATGTTCGGCGCTCCCCGGGCCCCCTTGCATGTGATGACGCCGGAGCGTCGGTGCCGTATGGCGAAGACCTCCTGGCCGTAGATATGGGATACGTGCACGGCGTGAGCCTGGCCGATGGACTCGATGAGGTCGAGGGCCTTGTCGCGGGTGATGGCCCGCACGTCGACGTGACAGCGGAATCCCCAGTTCCGCCCCTACCGTTTGAGCAGCCTGCCGTGCCGGCGTGGACGCAGCACTTGGGTGCGGCTGGCGAGACGGGGACGTTGCCGCCCACGTCGTCAGCCCCTGCACCGCTGGCAGACACTGCGTCGACGTCGCATCGAGCTCCGGTCATCTGCGCCGTCTCGGGATCGGGCGGCTGTGGCAAATCGACGATTGTCGCCACGATGGCGCATGCCGCTTCGTTGCTGGGTCTGCGAGCTGCCGTACTCGATTTGGACCTAATGTTTGGAAATCTCTACGACTTGCTGGGCGCCGATGCCCCGCATGACATGGCGACACTTATCGAGCCGTCGGTCGCGGGCGCACTTGCGGAGCAAGACGTGGTCGCTGCATCGATGCGCGTTGCCCCAGGCGTTACGCTTTGGGGGCCTGTCGCAGCGCCCGAGCGCGCCGAGCTCATGGCGCGTCCGGTAGAGCTGCTGCTCGACATCTTGCGTCGTGAGTCCGACGTGGTCCTTATCGATACCTCGGTCTTTTGGGGCGATGCCGTGGCGGCTGCGGTGGCAGCGTGCGACCGTTGCCTTGTCGTGGGTGATGCGGCAGTTTCTTCCGCGACGTCTGCAGCGCGCGTCATTGAGCTGGCGAGCCGTGTGGGCGTGCCGCGCACGCGCATGAGCGCCGTATTCAACCGATTTGGCGCGCGTGGGGCGGACGAGGATGTCGCCATGCGCTTTGAGATTGCCTGTGCGTTGAGCTCCAAGATTCGTATCGCCGATGGCGGGCAGGATCTCGCCGCGCTCATGGCGTTTGGGCGCGCTGACGAGGCAGTGGGGCAGACCAGCGCTTTTGCGACCAGCGTGCGCGAGGCCACACGTGAGATGCTCGTGGAACTGGGGTGCGCCGTCGGCTCTTGGAGCGATATGGTCGCCGACCGTGCAACGCGCACCGAACGCCCGCGCATCCGCCTTCCCTGGTCGCGTGAGGGTGATTGCCGATGAGCCTGCAAACGAGAATTAAAGCAGCCGGTGCGGCAGCGGCAACGGCACCTGTCGATGTGGGACGGCGCCGTGCGGTCAAGCGCCGCACCAAGCGGGCCGTGATGGACCGCGTGGGCTACGACGAGGTGGCACGCATCAGTGCCTACGTCGATCCGGTTCTTGCCCGCTCGGAATTGCGTCCTGCGGTGGAGGCGGCACTCAACGTGGAAGAACCGACCGACCTGGCGACGCCCGAGCGTGAGACCATCATCAACGAGATCTTGGATGACGTGGTGGGCTTGGGCCCGCTGCAGCCGCTCATCGAGGACGACACCGTCACCGAGATTATGGTCAACGGTTGCCGCTCGGCTTTCTTTGAGCGCGGCGGGGTCTTATACCCCATCGAGCATGCGTTTGAGGATGACGAGCAGATTCGCGTGCTCATCGACCGCATCATCTCGCCGCTGGGCAGGCGTATCGACGAGCGCAGTCCCATCGTCAACGCCCGCCTCAAGACAGGGTATCGCGTCAACGCGGTGATTCCGCCCGTGGCGATCGATGGGCCGATCCTCACTATCCGCAAGTTCTCGGATCGCATCTGTTCGTTGGACGAGCTTGTGGGCCTGGGGTCGCTGCCGCTTTGGTATGCGCAACTGCTTTCGTGTGCGGTGTCGCTGCGCCAAGATTTGGCGGTTGCGGGCGGTACGGGGTCGGGCAAGACTACGCTGCTCAACGCGCTATCGTGCGAGATATCTACCGGCGAGCGCATCGTGACGATCGAGGATTCCGCCGAGCTCAAGTTCGCGCATCACCCGCATGTGGTTCGCCTGGAGGCGCGCGAGGCTTCAATTGAGGGTGAGGGTGCGGTGACAATCCGCGACCTGGTGACCAACGCCCTGCGTATGCGTCCCGACCGTATTGTGGTGGGTGAGGTACGCGGTGCGGAATGTTGCGACATGCTGCAGGCCATGAACACGGGCCACGACGGGTCGCTCACCACGCTTCATGCGGGCACCGAGCAAGAGACCGTGGTGCGTTTGACGCTGCTTGCGCGCTATGGCATCGATCTGCCGAGCGAGCTTATCGAGGAACAAATCGCTATGGCGCTTGACGGCATCGTGATGTCCGAGCGCCATGCGGACGGCCGGCGTTTTGTGTCCTCCTATTCGGGGGTGCGACGCGGCGCGTCGGGTGGCGTGGAACTCGAGCGCTACGTGACCTTCGATGCCGCCGAGCGTACCTGGACCCTCAACCGCGAGCCGCCGTTTATCGCAGAGGGCTTGCGCTCGGGAACGCTTACACAGGAGGAGGTGGACGAATGGAGGTCGTTGTGCCCCTCGTCGTAGGGGGCCTTGCCGGGTTTTCGGTCGCGACGGTATGCGGAGTGGAGCCTCATGTGCCGAGGGTGCCGCCGGCGGAGCTGGTGCGCCAGACGCTCGAGACGGCGGCAGAGAAGCTGCCGCGTGAGCTGGTGGAAAACGATCTGCTAAAAAAGATCGCCCGTTCGTGGGCATCGTTGGCTCCCGTGCGCCGCATCGGTCTTGTCGTTGAGGATGATGCTTCACGCTTAGCGTTCCTGTTGCTATCGAGTGGCGTCTGCTGCCTTGCGCTTGCCGTGGTGTCGCTATCGCCCATCGGCTTTGTTTTGGGGGCGGTTGCGCCCTTTGCCGCCGGCGCCGCACGCGACATCTTTGACCACCGACGCGAGCAGCGCGATGTGGAGGAAGCCATGCCCGAGGCCTTTACGGCACTTTCCATGTCGCTTGCCTCGGGACATTCGCTGGCCCAGGGCATGCGGTTTGTGGGCGCTCACGCGCAAGAGCCGGTGCATACCGAGTTTCTGCGGGTAGCGGCGGCGATCGACTGTGGCATTTCGGCTGCCGATGCGCTCGACGACCTGCTTGTCCGCATCGACGCCCCCGGGCTTTCGCTTGTCACGTTGGCGCTCAAGGTGTCGCAGCGGACCGGTGCCCCGCTTGCCGATCTGCTGTCCGAGGCGTCGAGCATGGTGGGGGAGCGTATTGAGCTCAAGCGCCGCCTGGATGTCAAAACGTCGCAGGCGCGCATGTCGGCGCATATGGTCGCGGCGATGCCGGCGGGTATGTGCGCGGTGCTGGCCCTGCTTTCGGCAGATTTTCGCTACGGTCTCGCAACGCCGGTAGGCGCCGGCGCCGTGGTTCTGGGGCTTGCCCTTAACGGCGTCGCCCTGGTGGTTATCCGGCGCATTATGCGGGTGGAGCTGTGAGCGCCCTGGTTGCCGCCACGGCTTGCCTGTGCGCCTTCGGCGTATTTGTCGCGACGGGCCTGGAGCGCTCGGATGTGCGCCAGACCATGGAGATTTTCAGGGGCGAGGCGGTGCTAGTCGTTGCTGCGGCCCATTCGGTGATCGATGCCGCTATTGCGTGGGTGAGGGGCGCATTTGGCGTGGACAACTCAGCGCAGGTTTCGCTCGGTGAGGTGTCCGAGATGATTGATGTGGTGCGCCTGGGGCTTTCCGCCGGCCTTTCGTTCGATGCGGCGCTCGAGATCTTTTGCGCCAATCGTCGATCGGCGCTGACTGTTCGGCTTGAACGGGCATGCATGGCGTGGCAGGTGGGCGTGGGAGCGCGCGAGGACGAGTTGTTGGCGGCCGCGCAGGACCTGGACGTGCGGGCGCTCGAGACCTTTGCCATTACGGTGGGTCAAGCGCTCGCCCTGGGTGCCCCGCTTGCCGAGACCCTTGCTGCCCAAAGTCGCGAGATCCGCGCCGCCCATCGTGCCGCGGTCGAGCGCGAGATTGAACGAGCGCCCGTCAAGCTGCTGATTCCCACCGGCACGCTCATCTTGCCGGCACTGCTGTTATCCATATTGGGCCCGCTGCTGGGAGCAGGCGGGATGATGTAGGGAGGAATACATGAACAAAATGGCTGACGTTATGGGTAGGGTTTGGAGTCGGACGCTTTACCGTGCAATGCGTTCCTGTCAACGTGCCAAGGCGCTGGTGCAGGAGGAAAGCGCGCAGGGTACCACCGAGTACGCCATCTTGGTCGGCGTGCTCGTGGTAATCGCGATCATTGCCATCGTTGCATTTAAGGGCAACGTCGAAAAGCTATGGAACGCGATCAAAGACGGCATCAACAGCCTGTAGAAGGCGGGCATTCTGTTGGCGTGCTGCTGGTGCTCGCTTGCCTGATTGTGGCGATAGCGGCGACGCTCTGGGGGCTGAATGCCGTGCGACAGCAGCGTTCTGGGGTCGTCGCGGATGGGAGCTCGCGCGCGGTGGCGCCTCCCGATGACAAAGCGCGGGACACGGCCGACAGGGATGCCGCCGTCACGGCACAAACTTTTCTGCGCGCCCTCGACGAACGGGCGGATGCTGCGGCGGGTCCATCTGAGGACAACGCAGTCGCAGTCCGGCTGACATGGGCCGAGGAGCGACCGATGACCGAGGCTGCCGCGGACCTGTTGCGTGTCTATCGCGAGGTGCCCACAGCCCAGCTCGCTCTAAGCGGTTACCTCGACATCAAGGGCAACGTATGGGGCGCCATCGTGCGCGATGGGCGCGGCTGGGTCGACATGGTGACGGTTGCCGCGGATGCCGGAGACGCCTCGTGCCGCTTACGCGCGGTGCGCTTGGTTCCGCAAGCATCGGGGTCAAAGGAGGGATCGTGAAATGCTTGACGTTTTGCGCGAGGAGTCTGCCCAATCGACCGTTGAGTACGCCATCGTCACCATGGCGCTGCTTTCCATCGTGCTGGCGATTGCGGGGCTTTGGCGCGCCGGCACCGACGGACGCTTGGCGGCGTTGGCTGCACGGGCGGCGTCCCATGGCGTCGCCTCGACATCGGTTATCGATGCCGCCGCAGGCGCCAAAGACATCGCGCTCTATTGATATCGCGCGCGAGGACCGGGCGCAGTCTACGGTCGAGGCCGCTTTTTTGCTGCCGACGTTTTTGACGCTCATCCTGCTTGCGCTGCAGCCGGTGTGCCTGCTCTATACGCGTGCGGTCATGGAGTCTGCCGCCGCCGAGACGGCGCGGCTCATGACCACGACGACGGCGGAGGACGACGACCTCAAGGAGTTTGCCCGCCGCCGTCTCGCCGCGGTGCCCGATGTCTCGATCTTTCACGCCGGCGGACCGTTGTCGTGGGATATCGAGCTTGGCCGAGCGGACGCAGGGGGCGTTTCGTCTGTATCTATCGCGGGTGATGTAAAGCCGCTGCCCGTGATCGGCGCGTTCGCGCAGGCCATGGGCAATGTGGGGGGAGGAGGAAATGTTGAGTTGAAAGTCGACGTTTCGTACCGATCGCGTCCCGGATGGCTGGAGGGAGACTATGATTCGTGGATTGCCGCGTGGGATTAGGCGTCGCCTGCTGCGAATGATGCGAGGGCTCGTGTGCCGTTGCCGGTCGAATGCCCGCCGCAAGCGGGGCGGCTTCATGGGCCGCTCCGGTATCGACTTGTTTATCGAGGACGGTGCCTACACTACGCTTTCTTCGGCGGTCGTCATACTTGTGGTGCTTACGCTGCTGTTTTCGTCGACGGCGGCGATATGGAGTATGTCGCGTGCCGGGGATACCCAGGTGGCGGCCGATAGCGGTGCTCTGGCAGGTGCCAACGTGATATCGTCCTACCATACAGCGGCCACGGTGGTGGATGCGAGCATTTTGAGCTTGGGCTTGGCGGGGTTTGCCACAATCGGCACCGGCTTGGTTGCCATGCTGGTGCCGGGTGGGAAAATAGCCGCAAGCGATATGGTCGATACCGGGATTGAGATTATTAAAACGCGCAATAGGTTTGCCAAAAGTGCGTCGGAGGGTTTGCAAAAAGTCGAAACGGCTCTGCCATATCTGGTTGCCGCGCGAGCTACGCAGGCTGTTTCGGCGCAGGATACCGATAACGTGACCTATACCGGCACAGCGCTCGCCGTGCCCAGGACATCGGAGTCGGACTTTGTTGCGCTCGAGGGGTCAGAAATCTCGACCGATGCCATTAAAAAGACGTCGGAAGATTTAGACCGCGCAGCTGTGGAGCTGCAGAAGGCCTCTGAGGATACGGCGAAGGCCAAAGAGCGCGCCTGGCTTGCGGACTGTGGCGGATCGGATGAGAATGCGATTGGCAAGTACTCATGTATGTGGGAGCGTGCGGGGAGCTTGGCAAAGCTATCGGGTGAACAAAACCGCCACTATACTTCGAGTATCGATTGGGAGCCGCAGATCGCCCTAAATCGTGCGAAGACCTATTACCGCCGGCGCCTGGCGAATGAAAGGCCGCTTGGTGGGGGTGTAGAGATGGAGGCGGAGTCTGTCGCGCGCAAAGCGTTTTACGCTTATGCAATCGAAGAACTCGATCACTCGTATATTAAAGATGATGGTGAAAAAATCTTACCCCAGATTCCATTCCTGCCACGCACTCCAGATGAGGTGAAGGGAACCCAGCTCTACACCGATGCCATGTGGCCTACGAGTGATATTGGTGGCAAGACATACCTGCACTATGGGACCGGATGCCCCAACTATAAGAATGGGTCGCCGGGCGGGTTGGCATCCGTCGTCGATTACGATGGCCACGATGTGTGCGAGGAGTGCCAATTTGACGTCGTTGACCTGGGTCGCGCCCTCATGCCTCCATCATTTATCGAAAACGGCTTCGAGTATCACTTTGACGAGTTTAAAAGGGCTCTGGAAGAATACGTCGAATGTCGCAACAAAGAGCTCGAGCTTATGCGTCAGACCGAGGACGAGGCCGATCGCGCGGGTAATGCGTTTGACCAGGCCATCAAGGCGCTTTCGGGCGAGCGGCCGCGTATCGCCCCGCCCGGCCGAAACGGCGTGGTCGCCTTTGCGGTCTCGGGCGATATGACCAGTCCCGGTAAGCTCGACTCTTCATTCAATAAGCCGGTTACGCTCGGCAGTCGCGGCGCAATCTCTGCCGCGGTCTTGGCTCCCGACAACGCGGCGGCGCAAAACAACGTGCTCTCGCGGTTTTTCTCGACACTGGAAGAGCGCTCGGGCGGCGTTGCCGGCGTACTCGATGGCGTCATGGATGTTTGGGGACGCCTGCTTGTGGGATACGGAGACATCCAAGGTTCGGCCGACGAACTTATGGACGAGATGATTAAAGACCTAGGAGGGGGCAGCGGCGCGTTGGGCTCCATTGCATCGTGGCTCGGCGATACCGTTTCGGCGTCCGTGGCGGCGCTGGGTTTGGAACCGTGCGACTTGCGCCTGCGAAAGCCGGTGCTGACCGATTCCGCTAACGTCATTAAGAGTCCGGGGTCTGACATTGCCGGTCTCTCTCAAGCGCAAGACAAACTGCGAAGTATTCCGTTGGGCGTGACCGATCCCAAGGCGCTTTGCGAGGCGTTGGAATATCAAGTCGAACGCACCATTAGCGGTACGGTGTTCACACTTGCGGAGATTCCTCTGCCCGGCGGCGGCTCCATCCCGCTCACCGTCGATGTCGCCACGCTGGTTGGCGCTCTGGGCGGTGGGTCGTAATGAGTATCCGCATGCGTCTGCGCGAGGAGCGCGCCCAGGCGACGGTCGAGATGGCCGTGGTCGCTCCCGTTTTGCTGGCGCTTGCGCTCATTGTGTACAACGTCATGGTCTTTGCCGGCGCCGTTGCGCGCTTCGATCGCGTGGTGCCCGATATCGTGCTGGCGCACGCCGTGGCGCCGGAAGGGGAGGGCGACAAGAGCTCTGCCGATGCCTCGGTGCGTGTCCAGTCCGAGATTCAGGCGGCTATGCAGGGCTATGATCTGCAGATCGAGGTCTCGAGCGAGCAGAGCTCGGCGTCGTCTGACGGCGGCTTGCTCTCTCTGTCCGGGACGTTTAGGACCTATGCCTGCGTCATGTACTATGAGCCGTGGCCTAGATTGCTTAGCATTGCCGGCGTTTCTCTGGGGACGCCGGCGAAGCTGTCGCACGAGCGCGCGGTTACGGTCGATCCGTGGCGACCGGGGGTGGTCATGTGAGCGCCGTCTTGTCTTATATCGCCTACGCGCGTGCGCTCAATAGGCTCGGTTGGTCGCCGGCAGAGTTTATGGTGGCAGAATCGTTTGGCGCACGCTTGCGCGGCATGCTGGGCCGCGTGCCGATTACGGCTGACGGACTGCCGCTCGTCATGGCGTTTCCGTCCTGCTCTTCGGTCCACACCTGTTTTATGGCTTATCCCATCGACATTGCCTTTATTGATTGCAGCGGCAATATCCTTGCACGCTACGAAAATGTCCGCCCCTGGCGCATGTGCTCCTGTCCCGGTGCTTGGGCGGTGCTGGAACGCCCTTCAATCCTTGTATCGCCCACTGTCTTGCAACGAGTGCTGGCTTGAAGTTGCAACGAGTGCAGGCTTGAAGGCCCTGGGCGAAAAACTTCTTGCGGCCGGTTGATGTCTCTGACGTGCTGCTTTACAGAACCGAGGCGGCGTCCAAAAACTTTTTTCAAATTCTCGGTTGACCGGAGCGCGTCCTTGGTTATACTAATCAAGCCTTGAAACAAGGCACACCTCAAATGGCTGGGTAGCTCAGTTGGTAGAGCAGAGGACTGAAAATCCTCGTGTCAGGGGTTCGATTCCCTTCCCCGCCACCTTGAATTGACTAGGACCTCTGCAAAGAGGTCCTTTTCTTTTATGTAGCCCCCGCACGGAATCGAACCCCGCGAGGGCGCGGAGCTGAGGAAACGCGATAGCGTTTGCCAGCGTAGCTCGCAAGGCGCGCAAGCGCCGCAGCGGTCCGTCCGCGCAGCGCGCGGACGCGATTCCCTTCCCCGCCACCTTGAATTGACTAGGACCTCTGCAAAGGGGTCCTTTTCTTTTATGTGGACCCGCGGAAAACGCATCCCAGAATTTCAATCCTGAGCGGGATGCGCTTTCCGCTTTAGGGGCGCTTGGGAAAATGCGACCCGGAATGACGTGAAATTACGGGACATGCTTTCCGGTTGGGCCTGCTGGCGGAAAATGCATTCCATTATTGAGCAAAAAAACGGGATGCGCCTTCCGGCGCCTGCCTTCGGCGCGCGTGCACATCTTGGCGTACCATCTCGGGTGTGCCCGCCCAGACATTACTCCTACTTTTGCGCCACTTTGCAGACCGTTCGATCGGCTGTCCGTGTGCGCGGGTATACTCAAAACGATACTTTTCCTATGCAATACGATGCGGGTTCGCCCTGCACGATTCGAAGGGGGCCGTGATGGAGAGGATACTCGGCGTTAATCTCTCTGGCTGGTTTATTCCCGAGCCTTGGGTGACCCCGTCGCTGTACGCGGCGACAGGTGCGTCCAATGCGGCGGAACTGCAAGAAGCCATGGGCACTGCTGCCTATAACGAGCGCATGCGTCGCCATTATGAGACATTCGTAAGCGAAGATGATTTTCGCCGTATGGCGCAGATTGGTCTCAATGCCGTGCGTTTGCCGGTGCCCTGGTATGCCTTTGGCTCGCAGGAGTCCGATGCGTCCTACATTTCGGTTATCGACTACATTGACCGTGCAATTGAGTGGGCTGCGAAGTACGACATTCGCGTGCTGCTCGATCTAGCGACTGTGCCCGGTGGCCAGGGCGATTCCAACGATTCGCCCACCACGCCGGAGGCTGTTGCCGAGTGGCATTCGTCCACCAACGGTCGTCACGTTGCGCTCGACGTGCTGGAGCGTTTGGCCGATCGCTACGGCGAAGCCGAGAGCCTGCTGGGCATTGAGCTGCTGGATACGCCGCAGATGAGTGTCCGCAAGAGTCTCTTTACCATGACGGATGGCATTCCGGCGCACTACCTGCGCAACTTCTATCGCGATGCCTACGAGCTCGTCCGTTCGTATATGCCCGAGGATAAGATCGTCGTCTTCTCGTCGTCGGGACATCCCGGCGAGTGGAAGCATTTTATGCGCGGCGCCAAGTACAAGAACGTCTACATGGACCTTCACCTGTACCATTACCGCGACGAGCATGCGCTCGACATCACGAGCCCCCGCGGGCTGACGACGGCGATTTCGCGTAACAAGCGCGAGCTTAAAGAAGCGATTTCAACTGGGTTCCCCGTGCTGGTGGGCGAATGGTCGGGCGCGGCGATCTTTGCCAACTCGTCGGTTACGCCCGAGGGCCGCAATGCCTACGAGCGCGTGTTTATCGCCAATCAGCTGGCTTCGTTTGCGCCGGCTGCCGGTTGGTTCTTCCAAACGTGGAAGACCGAGAAACGCATCGCAGCATGGGACGCCCGCGCGGCGCTCGGTACGCTCGAGCGCGGCATGATTGAATAGGTTGATATGACGCAAAACAGCGCCCGTACGGGCAAACTCTATGTGGTCGGAACACCCATCGGCAACCTGGGCGACCTGTCTCCGCGCGTTGGCGAGGCGTTTGCCGCCGCCGATGCGATCTGCTGCGAGGACACGCGCGTGACCTCAAAGCTGCTGATGCACCTGGGCATTTCCAAGCCGCTTGTCCGTTGTGACGAGAATGTGATCGCCAGCCGCGCCGCCGGTCTGGTTGACCGCCTGCTGGCGGGGGAGACCCTCGCTTTTGCCTCGGATGCCGGCATGCCGAGCGTGTCCGATCCCGGCCAGGCGCTGGTCGAGGCGGCGCGTGAGGCCGATGTGCCCGTCGAAGTTATTCCCGGGCCCTCTGCTTGCGTCACAGCGCTCGTTTCGTCCGGCATTCCCTGCGAGCATTTTTTCTTCGAGGGCTTTTTGGGCCGAAAGCACGGCGACCGCGTACGCCGTTTGCAGCGCCTTGCCGTGGTGCCCGGCGCGCTCATCTTCTACGAGTCTCCACATCGCATCGTGGCGACGCTCGAGGCCGTGGCAGAGGTCTTTCCCCAGCGTGAGGTTGCCGTCTGCCGCGAACTCACCAAGCTGCACGAGGAGGTCTTGCGCGGGCCCGCCGCCCAGCTTGCCGAGGGGCTGCGTGCTCGCGGCGAAGTAAAGGGCGAGATTGCGCTGGTCATTGCGCCACCGAGTGAAGATGAGGAGGCCGGCATTGTGCCGGTTGGCGCAGCGGCAGCGGATCCCGATGAGGCCCTGCGCGCGGATATCCGTGTCGCGCTCGAGGAGGGGGAGCCCGCCTCTGCGGTGGCCAAGCGCCTGTCTCAGAAGTATTCACGCCGCAAGCGCGATGTCTATGCCATGGTGCTCAATATGCAATAGATGGAGGATATCCAGCCCTTGCGTTAGAATCATCCCCTGTATGCAACGTTTTTCTGGAGGACAAACCCCATGGATCAAAGCAAGCCTTCGTTCTTTATCACGACGCCTATCTACTACGTCAATGCCGATCCGCATCTGGGCACGGCTTATTCCACCATCATCGCCGACGTCCAGGCTCGCTATCGCCGCTCCGCCGGCTATAACGTCAAGTTCCTGACCGGCATGGACGAGCACGGCGAGAAGGTCGCCGAGGCCGCAGCCAAGCATGGCATGACGCCGCAGGAGTGGACCGACAGCCAGGCTCCGCACTTCAAGGAGCTTTGGAGCAAACTCGAGATCTCCAACGACGACTTCATCCGCACCACCGAGCCGCGCCAGCATCATGCGGTGCAGTATCTGTGGGAGCGTATGAAGGAGTCTGGCTACCTGTATAAGGGCAGCTACGACGGTTGGTACTGTGTGCCCGACGAGACTTACTTTACCGACACGCAGGTCCAGAAGGGTGACGAGGAGTACGGCAGCGTCGGCCAGCACCTGTGCCCCGACTGTCATCGTCCGCTCGAGCGTGTGCAGGAGGAGTCCTACTTCTTCAAGCTTTCCGCTTTCCAGGACAAGCTGCTCAAGCTCTATGACGAGCATCCCGATTTCGTCGAGCCTGCATTCCGCATGAACGAGGTGCGTAGCTTTGTCGAGGGCGGCCTCAACGACCTTTCCGTGAGCCGTACGAGCTTTGACTGGGGCATCCAGGTTCCGTTCGATGAGGGCCATGTGACCTATGTGTGGTTCGACGCGCTGCTCAACTACATGACGGCTGTCGGCTACGGTGTCGACACCGACGAGGCCCGTGCCGAGCTGGCCTATCGCTGGCCTGCGCAGTTCCACATTGTGGGCAAGGACATCATTCGCTTCCACTGCGTCATTTGGCCCGCTATGCTCATGGCCATTGGCGAGGCTCTGCCCGAGCACGTCTTTGCCCACGGCTTCCTGACCGTGCGCAATGCCGAGACTGGCAAGGCCGAGAAGATGTCCAAGAGCCGTGGCAACGCCATTGCCCCGCAGGATGTTATCGACATGCTGGGCGTCGAGGGTTATCGCTACTACTTTATGACCGACGTGGTCCCCGGCACCGACGGCGCTATCAGCTTCGATCGCATGGAGCAGGTCTACAACGCCGATCTCGCTAACAGCTGGGGCAACCTCATCTCGCGTTCGCTCAACATGAGCGGTAAGTACTTTGATGGTTGCGCGCCTGCCAAGCCCGCATCGTTCGATTCGTTCGATAACCCGCTGGCAAAGATCGCCGATGGCCTGGCCGAGCGCTACATGGCCAAGATGGACGTGCTCGATTACGGTGGAGCCAAAGACGAGGTTATGGAGCTCATCCACGCCGCCAACCACTACATCGAGGACTCCGAGCCCTGGGCACTTGCCAAGGACGAGGCCAAGGCCGACGAGCTGGCGTTTGTGATCTACAACCTGCTCGAGGCCATCCGCATTGCCGCTCACCTGCTGATGCCGCTCATGCCCCAGACTTCTACCGAGGCCCTGCGCCGCCTGTCGTGCGAGGACGAGGCCGCGAGCGACGACCTCAAGGGCATTTGCGCTTGGGGTCTGCTTGCCGGTGGTCAGCCCGTCGAGAAGGGCGAGCCGCTGTTCCCGCGTCTGGGTTAAGACGCCGCGCGCCATATCGGCAATCTGCTGTTTAGGTGTAAGGGCATGGCCGCAACGGTCCATGCCCTTTTGTTTCAAGACGCCGCCACCATGCTAAGGAGGCAACTATGACAACTTCGCCTTTGGCAAACCCCACGGCAACAAGGGAGCTGCTGGAGGAGTTTGGCCTTGCGACCAAGCATCGCCTGGGCCAGAACTTCCTGATCGACAACCATGTGATCGAGCGTATTTGCGAGCTTTCCGAACTTGCGGGCGATGAGCGCGTGCTCGAGGTTGGTCCGGGCGTTGGAACGCTCACGCTTGCGCTGCTTCAGGAGGCGGCGTGCGTCACGTCGATTGAGGCCGATCCCGAGCTCGAGCCGGTGCTCGATGCCCATGCCGCCGACTATGCCAACTTCCGCTTTATCATGGGCGACGCGCTCAAGGTGTGCCCGGAGCAGATTGAGCAGGCCGCGGGCGGTGAGCCGACGGTATTTGTCGCGAACTTGCCCTATAACGTGGCGGCGACGATCATTCTGCAGTTCTTCCAGACGATGCCCGCGCTCAAACGCGCCGTCGTCATGGTTCAAAAGGAGGTTGCCGATCGCATTGCCGCAACGCCGGGCAACAAGACCTACGGCGGCTATACGGCAAAGCTCGGCCTGTATGCGCAGGTGACGGGTCGCTTTGAGGTGTCGCCGCGCTGCTTTATGCCGGCGCCGCATGTGGATTCGGCCGTCGTGCGCATCGACCGTGTCGACGGCGTAGCGCCCGAGGGGCTTGATCGCGAGTTTGTGGCCCGCGTGATTGACGCTGCGTTTGCTCAGCGTCGCAAGACCATCCGCAATTCCATGAGCGCCAACGGCTTTGCCAAGGACGCGCTCGATGCCGCCTTTGAGGCTTGCGGCATCGCGCCCACCACACGCGCCGAGACGCTTGGCGTTGCCGATTTTGTCCGTCTGGCTCAGGAGCTAATCCATGATGCCTAATGACGAGCGCGTGACGTTTACCAAGAAAAAGAAAACGGTTGCTTGCCCTGTGCCCTTGGCGCCGCTTGCCGATACGCATGCGCACTTGCTCTCGTTTTGGGGCAAGGAAGTACCCGAGACGCTTGTGCGCGCCAAGGCTGCAGGCGTCGACCTGTTGGTGACGATCTTTGATCCCATTGCCGACAAACGCAGCGTGACGGACTATAGCGACTGGCTGGTGCGCGAGATTTTGCCGATGTGCGAGATTCCGCAGATAAAGTATCTCACCGGTGTGCACCCCTATGGCGCGCCGGACTATACCGATGACATTCATGCACAGGTCGTTGCTGCGCTTGATGATCCCTTATGCGTCGGTATCGGCGAGATCGGTCTGGACTACCACATGGATTACGACGACGACATCGCGCCGGCGCCCCACAGCGTGCAGATTGACTGCATGGCACGTCAGCTCGAAGTTGCCGTACGCCGCAATGTGCCGGTGGAGTTGCATCTGCGCCACGAGGACGCGGATGGGGAGCGCTCCTCGCATGTGGATGCGTACAACGTGCTGCGCGAGGTGGGTGTGCCCCAGGCCGGTTGCGTGCTGCACTGCTTTGGCGAGGATCGCGCCACGATGGAGCGCTTTGTGGGTTTGGGCTGCTATATCGCCTATGGCGGCGCGGCCACCTTTAAGCGCAACAATGATGTGCGCGAGGCATTTGCGTCAACCCCGCTCGATCGAATTTTGTTCGAGACGGATTGTCCCTATATGGCTCCGGAGCCCATTCGCGGTCTTGAGTGTGAGCCGGCAATGATTTCCATCACGGCAAACGCGCTGGTTAACGACCGTGTCGATCGTACCGGCGAGAACGCCGAGGCAATCGCTCGAGCCGCCTGGGAAAATGCCCGCAAACTTTTTCAAAAATAGTTCTTGCGTTCACGGTGGCGCTCCGTTATTCTAATTCCTGCACGCGGGCGTGGCGGAATTGGCAGACGCGTACGGTTCAGGTCCGTATGGGGGCAACCCCATGAAGGTTCAAGTCCTTTCGCCCGCA